>CP064984.1:1200000-1500000 GCA_016699615.1 Sphingobacteriales bacterium
TTTGCCATTATCCATTGAGTTTTATACTATTCATGTTTTTAATCAAATTAAATCTTATTATTGTTTTATGATGCACAACGAAGCTCAACTTCAGGTTCTTACCGTATCAGACTTAAAAGCTATTGCTGAAAATCTGTTAATCCCAAAATCAAAAATTATTAAATCAAAAAAACCAGAATTAATTGAGCTTATCTTAAAGAAAGCTGAAACAACAGAACTTCCAACTGATATAGAAGAAAATATTGATATTGCTCCTGAACATACTGAAAATAGTATTGATATAATCAACGAGCCACAGCAAGATATACCATCTGAAATTAATACTGAGGCAGAACTAAAACAGATTAATCAAGAGAAGAAACATAGAAACAGAATTAAAAAAGTAGTTCAGAAAGTTGAGCTACAAATACCATCTAAAACTATAGAGAATAAGCCAGTTGAAGAAAATAATACTGAAATTGATATTGTAATTGCACCTAACAAAATAGATGATGCTAAATTAATCCAAAACAACCAACCTGAAGAGATAGCACCAATAGTTATTGAAGAAGAAAAGAAAGAGGTTTTTAATATTGACCTTGATGGTATGATTAGTGGCGAAGGTGTATTAGAAATTATTCCAGAAGGTTATGGTTTCTTACGTTCTGCTGATTATAATTATCTATCATCTCCAGATGATATTTATGTATCTCCTTCTCAAATAAAATCTATTGGATTAAAAACTGGTGATACTATTGTTGGAACTATTCGTCCACCAAAAGAAGGCGAAAAGTACTTTGCTTTGCTTAAGGTTGATACCATCAATGGAAAATCTCCGCATGAAATTAGAGATAGAATTCCTTTTGATTATTTGACACCATTATTCCCAGAAGAGAAGCTGAATCTATTTAACGAAGCAGGTATCTATACGACAAGAATGGTGGATTTATTTGCGCCAATAGGAAAAGGACAGCGTGGAATGATAGTAGCACAACCAAAAGTTGGTAAAACAATGCTACTTAAAGATATTGCAAATGCAATTGCTAAAAATCATCCAGAAGTATATTTAATCATCTTATTGATAGATGAAAGACCCGAAGAGGTAACAGATGTACAAAGGAGTGTAAATGCCGAAGTAGTAGCATCTACCTTTGATGAGCCAGCTGACAGACACGTAAAAGTATCTAATATTGTTTTACAAAAAGCAAAAAGATTGGTTGAGTGTGGGCATGATGTTGTAATTCTTTTAGATTCTATCACAAGATTGGCAAGAGCATATAATACTGTTGCGCCATCTTCTGGAAAAGTTCTTTCTGGTGGTGTGGAGGCTAATGCATTGCAAAAACCTAAACAGTTTTTTGGTGCTGCAAGAAATATAGAAAATGGTGGCTCACTTACTGTGGTAGCTACTGCATTAATAGAAACTGGTTCAAAAATGGATGAGGTAATTTTTGAAGAGTTTAAAGGAACAGGAAACATGGAACTTCAACTGGACAGAAAACTTGCCAATAGAAGAATTTTCCCAGCTATAGATGTAACAGCATCTTCTACAAGAAGAGATGATTTGTTGTTAGATAAAGACACTTTATCTAAAATGTGGATTTTGAGAAACCATTTAGCTGACATGAATTCTGAAGAGTCTATGAAATTCTTACTCAACCAAATGAAAGGTACACGCACCAACGAAGAATTTTTATTAATGATGAAAAGATAAATATTATATTTTAACTAATATTTGTATTTTTTATGAAAGATACTGCTTGGTTATCTAGAACAGAATTATTAATTGGCAAATCAGGTATAGAAAAATTACAAAATGCCAATGTTTTGATTGTTGGGTTGGGTGGCGTTGGCTCTTATTGTGCTGAATTTATTGCTCGTGCTGGTGTGGGCAAAATGACCATTGTTGATGGTGATGTAGTTGACCCAACCAATAGAAATAGACAATTGCCTGCACTAAATTCTACACATGGCATGAGCAAAGCAGACTGGATGTATGATAGGATTTTAGACATCAACCCAGAAATTGAATTAAAAAAAATAAAAGTATTTCTTAGTCCAGAAGAGGCAAACCGTATTGTTACATCAGAAAATTTTGATTTTGTAGTAGATGCTATTGATAGCATTACACCTAAACTAAATCTATTGATAGCTGCATACAGAAATAAAGTGAAAATTGTGATGAGTGGTGGTGCTGGTGGCAAAACAGATGTAACAAAAATAAAAGTAGATGATATCTCAAAAACACATGATTGTTTCTTTGTGCGTACAGTAAGAAAAAGACTTAAGAGAGAGAAAATTTACAGCGGAATTCCTGTTGTATTCTCACCAGAACTACAAGATAAGAATGCATTGATAAGAACTGATGGTAGTAATTATAAACGCTCTGCCTATGGTACTATTTCTTATATGCCAGCAACTTTTGGTGGTGCTTGTGCAAATGTTGTCATTCAATCTATATTAAAACAAAAATAGCTTGAAGTAATCAAAAATAAGGGTTCTCTACTTCAATATCATCACCTTAGATGTTGATACTTTGCCATCCATTTCTAATGATAATAAATATGTTCCATTAGCAACATCATTCACATCAATGGTAAAACGATTGGTGTTTTTATCAATATTGTTTTGCATGATTACATTTCCTGAAATATCTATGATATTGTATTTACCATTGCCTGTATAAGGCAACTCAACCGTAATTGTAGACGTTGTAGGATTTGGAAATAACTTAAATGCTAACTTTCTGTTGCTCGCAACACTTGTTGTAATTTCAACTCTTGTTTGTGCAGTATTTGTTATTACTGGAGCATTGTAATCAAAAAGATAGATGCATTATTATTAATCTCTGCATCAATTGGCAATCCAGCTTTAGGTTTAAATTCTAATTGTACAAAGCCATGTGATTTCGCTTCATTTGTATTAGAATCAGGTAGCTGAATATTTGGGAAAGTAACCTCAATTATATTCTTCTCTCTTACTATTAATTGATATGGATGACTCGCGTTTACTACTTGCAATGAATTAACTTCTAAATTATTAAGTACCTCATCTCTTACTATTACTGTAAATGCAGTATCTGTACCTGTATTTTGAAAACGAATAGTATACAATAATCTATCATTTTCTGCATCATAAGTTGATGGTAAAGATGTTTTATCTACTAATTTATCATTTGGATCAAAAGAACCACGAATTGTTTCTGTCCATATTGCATAATTATCTAAGTAGAAATTGTCCCCTTGTGTT
Source organism: Sphingobacteriales bacterium (assembly GCA_016699615.1). Taxonomy (NCBI): domain Bacteria; kingdom Pseudomonadati; phylum Bacteroidota; class Sphingobacteriia; order Sphingobacteriales; species Sphingobacteriales bacterium. The sequence continues at coordinate 1,203,229 of CP064984.1, forward strand.
CCTCTCGACCATGCTTCATATATTGCGTTATCGCCCAATAATGCATCTTCTGGTACTTGTAACTGTATATTAATAGATTGATGTTCAAAAAAATTAATCATAATATTATTCCATATCAATGTATCGTTATTTATTGATGATGGTACAATTGAAGTACTTAGTACATCAAAATTATTCGGTTTTTTTAGTTTAATTGTAATATTTGATTGATCTACTGTACCAATATTTTTGGCAGTAACTGTTATGTTGGTAACAAAACCTGGTCTTGCTGGTGATGAACCTAATGTTGTTTTTAAATCTTTTATGTTTGGAGTAATATGAATACCAAAATCATAGCTGCCACTTTGCAATCCAAAACCGTGGATATCTGCTAATGAATAAGATGTTGGAGTTATTGTTGCATATTTATAATTATCTACTGCAATCCAAGTATTATTTATGTCAGTATCTATCTTTACATAATAACTTCCATTCAAATTACTTGCACCAAACCAATTATTGTGAAATACATTTACAATTTGTTAAGAGATTAATCGCTCACCTATGCTATATTTACCATTATGCTTTCCATCAATATAAATTTTTCCCTGTACATAAGGATTCACTTTACAAATACTAGATGTGGAGGTGCAAATAGGTATTGTTATGTCCACTGTTGCATTAGTATTTATTGCATTAGGCAAACAGGTAATGCCTGTATTATAAACATATAGCCCTAATAAACTTGCAGGTAATACTGGTAAACAATACAAAGAGTTATTACCTCTAACATATAAAGTATTTAAAACACTACTCAAAGACGGAAGGGCTTCTAATCGATTATTTTCACAATATAGATACTGTAACGTATTTGGTAAGGAAGGTAATTCTCTCAATTGATTATTACTACAATTAAGACTATATATAGTATTTGGTAGTATTGGTATCGTCGTTAATTGATTGCTATTACAGTATAGAACTATTAACGTAGATGGCAATGGAGGCAAATCTGTTATCTGATTACCATCACAAACCAATCCTTGCAGCATATCTGGTAGGGTTGGTAAGGCTGTTAATTGATTATTTCCACAATCCAATTGATATAAGGTAGAAGGAAGTAGGAGTAATTCTTTTATTTGATTATGCCTAAATTTCAAATCCTTTAATGTTGATGGCAGTGATGGCAATTCTGTTATCTGATTATTACTACAGTCTAGATAATTTAACGAAGTGGGTAATGATGGTAAGTATGTTAATTGGTTGTTGTAACAATGCAAGGACATTAATGAGGACGGTAGTGATGGTAATTTTGTCAGAAGATTTGAGTGACAATCTAAATCTACTAATGTAGAAGGCAATATTGGTAAATCTGCTATCTGGTTATAGCCACAATTCAAAACTACTAATGTAGACGGCAATATTGGTAAATCTGTTATTTGGTTAACATCGCAAAATAAATCTGTTAATGTAGATGGCAATATTGGTAATTCTATTATTTGATTATTATTACAAAATAATTTTTCTAAGGATGGTGGCAGAGTTGGCAAATTTGTTATTTGATTATAACTACAGTCTAAATAAGTTAACGAAGCTGGTAGTGATGGCAAATTTGTTATCTGGTTATTATAGCAATTCAAATAAGTTAATGAAGTAAAATATTGAATGCCAGAAATTGTTGCTATGTCATTATTTTCTATACTTAAACTGAGTTCATTTACAATTTGACTGCATGTTACGTCCATTTTATCACTTGCATCAAAACAAGTTGGGTACAATGCTTTCAACACAGCTCTAAAATTATCATCTGGTATGATTACATACTCTGCTTTGCATATTTGTATCCCAATTAAGAATACAAACACTAATAATAAGTTTTTCATTAGTCATAATTTTATATCAAATATAAACAAGTATTCTCTATTTTTAAAATGTTTAAATAAAAAAAACCGAATACATTAAGTATTCGGTTGAGATTATATACTTCCAATGTTTCTAGGACATCGAAAGTAACCTATATATTATCCGTTGCTAAGTGCAGCTGCACCAGATACGATTTCTGATAATTCAGTTGTAATTGCTGCTTGTCTTGCTCTATTGTACATGATATTTAATGTTTTCAATAGTTCATTTGCATTTTCAGTAGCTTTGTCCATTGCTGTCATTCTTGCACCGTGCTCAGAAGCATTTGAATCTAACAAATATCTAAAAAATTGAGTTTTTAATATTTTTGGTACTAAATCTTTCAATATTTTTTCTTGCTCTGGCTCAAAAATATAATCTGCTTTTTTCTTAGCTGCGCCTGTATTCTCTGTAGATATTGGTAAAAACTGCTCTACTGTATTTATTTGTGTTCCAGCATTTTTAAATTTACCATATACTACATCTACTCTATCATATACTTTTTGCTCAAAAGCATACATAATATATTCTGCTGCCTTTGCTGCATCTTCAAAATTCAAGTGATGAAATATGTTCACAAAGTCTTTATTTACATAACCTTTGCTTCCTGTTTTAAAACCTTCAAAAGCTCTTTTACCTATTGTAAGTAAATCTACTTTACCTTCAGCATTTAAGTCAGCGTATTTCTCTGAAAGTAAATTTTTAGTTGCTTTTAATGTATTTGCGTTGAAAGCACCACACAAACCTTTATCTGATGTTATTACAACAATTAATACTTTATTTATGGTTCTTTCTTCAGCGTAAGAAATATTTACTTCGCCTTGTAGATTTGCCACTAAATTTTGTAATACTTCAGAAAGTTGATCTGCGTAAGGTCTTATTTGTACAATTCTATCTGTTGCTCTTTTTAATTTAGCAGCAGATACCATTTTCATAGCCTTTGTAATCTGTATTGTTGATTTTACAGACCCAATTCTTCCTCTTACTTCTTTTAAATTTCCTGGCACGTCTTATGTTATTTTAGATTATGCAAATGATGATTCTAAATCTTTAGCTACTTGCTCTAATTTTTTCAAATCTTCATCTTCTAATTTGCCTTTTTTCAAGTTTGCTAATACATCAGCATGTTTTTGTTCAACAGTTGATAAGAATGCATCTTCAAAAGCGCCAACTTTATCTACTGCAACATTTCTCAATAAACCTTTTGAACCTAAATATATAATAGCTACTTGTTTTTCTACTGTTAATGGAGAATATTGTGCTTGTTTCAATATTTCCACGTTTCTCTTACCTTTATCTAACACTGATTTTGTAGCTGCATCTAAGTCTGAACCAAATTTAGCAAATGCTTCTAGTTCTCTATATTGTGCTTGGTCTAATTTTAATGTACCAGCTACTTTTTTCATAGATTTTATTTGTGCATTACCACCCACACGCGATACAGAAATACCTACGTTGATAGCTGGACGAACACCTGAGTTAAATAAATTTGACTCTAAGAATATCTGACCATCTGTGATTGAAATCACGTTGGTAGGAATATAAGCAGATACGTCACCAGCTTGTGTTTCAATAATTGGTAATGCAGTAAGTGAACCACCACCTTTTACAATACCTTTTAAAGATTCTGGTAAATCATTCATATTTGCTGCTATCTCATCACGTGCAATAACTTTTGCTGCACGCTCTAATAAACGTGAGTGTAAGTAGAATACATCACCTGGATATGCTTCACGTCCTGGTGGTCTTTTTAATAATAATGATACTTCACGATATGCCACAGCTTGTTTAGATAAATCATCATAAACGATTAACGCTGGACGACCTGTATCTCTAAAAAATTCTCCAATTGCTGCTCCAGCAAATGGTGCGTAGAATTGTAATGGTGCTGGATCTGATGCATTTGCTGCTACAATAACAGTATAAGGCAATGCTCCATTCTCTTCTAATGTTTTAGCTATATTTGCTACTGTAGATGCTTTTTGTCCACAAGCTACATAGATACAATATACAGTTTCGCCTCTTTCGTAAAACTCTTTTTGGTTGATGATGGTATCAATAGCAATTGCAGTTTTTCCTGTTTGTCTATCACCAATGATTAACTCACGTTGTCCACGACCTACTGGAATCATTGCATCAATTGCTTTAATTCCTGTTTGTAATGGCTCGTTCACTGGTTGTCTAAAGATAACACCTGGTGCTTTACGTTCTATTGGCATAGAGTACGTTTGTCCAACTATTGGTCCTTTGCCATCAATTGGCTCACCTAATGTATTAATTACTCTACCAAGCATTCCTTCACCAACATTAATTGATGCAATCTGCTTAGTACGTTTTACTTTGTCTCCTTCTTTTATAGAATCAGTAGCACCCATCAATACAACACCTACATTGTCTTCTTCAAGGTTTAATGCAATAGCTTTTACGCCACTGTCAAATTCTACTAACTCTCCAGCTTGTACTTCTGTTAATCCGTACACGCGAGCAATACCATCACCTACTTGTAATACAGTGCCTACTTCTTCTAGTTCTGCTTCTGTAGATACGCCACCTAATTGTTTGCGTAGTATATCTGATATTTCATCTGGTCTTACTTCTACCATTTTATTTAGTTTAGAGTTGTTGTATAATTATGCTAATAATTCTTGTCTAATCTTGTTTAATTTATATTTGACTGAGTTATCTAGAATTTTATCTCCAAAATCAATCACAAAACCACCAAGTATAGATGCATCAACTTTTTGATTGATTTTTACATTTGGTTTTCCAGATTGTTTTTTAATAAAGTCTTCTATTTTATTTTGTGTTGCTTGCATCTAGCTCTCTGCTACACTTACATTTACTTCTGTAATGCCATTTACATCATTGTATTTATTCACAAATTTCTTTAAAATTAGTGGCAAATACATTTCTCTTCTATTGACAATCAATAATTTTAAGAAATTCATCGTAACAGTGTCTAGCTTACTTGCAAATAATTCTTGAATTACGCTTTGCTTTTTGCTTGTTTCAATGATTGGGTTTTTAATAAAATTATCAAAATCTTTACTTACAGTAATTGTTTGCGCAATTAGATTTACATCTTGCTTTACTTTTTCTAATTTTTGATTTGCTACAGCATCATCAAAGAAAGCACTTGAATATCTATTGGCTAATTTTTCTGCTGACATTATTAATTTAGATTTACTTTATCTACTAAAGAATTGATAAGGCTTTGATGATCTTTAGAACTATCTAATTCTTTGCCTAATACTTTTTGTGCTATATCAATTGACAACTGACTAACCTCTTTCTTAACTTCTGCAATTGCAACTTTCTTTTGACTATCAATCTCTAATTTTGCATCTGCAACAATTTTTGCTGCATTATCTTTAGCCAACTGATGTGCTTCTGCAATAATAGACTCTTTAATATCCTTTGCTTCTTTTAAAATTCTTGTACTCTCCTCTTTTGCTTCTCTCAATAGATTTGCATTGTCTGCTTGCAATTTTGTCATATCAGCTTTTGCCTTATCGGCTGCGTTCAATGCATCATTGATAGCATCTTCTCTTTCTTTGATTGCACTTGCTATTGGTTTTAGTGCTTTTTTGCCTACTAAGAACCAAAAAGTTAGGAAAATAATTGTAGTCCAAAACACCAAGCCTAAGTCTGGTGTTAATAAAGACATAGTATCAAACTTTAATAACATATTACAAGTTTTTAATTACAGCAACTGCTGTAATGGTTATAAGAAATAATTTACTAAAGCCTGTATTAGTTCATCAAGAATGATAAAATCATACCGATGATAGCTGCACCTTCAATCAAAGCTGCTGCTAAGATCATAGCACCTCTAATATCGTTTGTTGCTTCTGGTTGACGCGCAATACCTTGTACTGCATTGCTACCTACTAATCCGATTCCGATTCCGGCTGCCAATGCTGCCATGCCTGCTCCTAATGCTGCAAATCCTGTCATAACTTTAAAAATTTAATTTTTTTGTTTAATAATTTGATTTATAATAATTAATTTAATGATGTTCTGCATGGTGATGTTCCTCAACTGCTGCTCCAATAAATATTGCAGTCAATAATGTAAATACATATGCTTGTAAAAATGCTACAAATAATTCCATTGCATTTACAAACAACAATATTGGGAATGCAATAAATCCTCCTGCTGCTGCGCCACCCATTTTTTCACCCATTTCACCCATAATAAATATCAAAGATACAATACTTAATACTGCGATATGACCACCTGTTATGTTTCCAAATAGACGTAACATTAATACTGCTGGCTTCAAGAACACACCTAATATTTCTATTGGTGTTAAGATTACTAATACCCATTTAGGTACACCAGGCATAGCAAATACGTGTGTCCAATAATCTTTATTACCATTAAGATTTATTAATAACAAAGAACACATAGCTAATACTAATGTGAATGAAATATTTCCAGATGAGTTGATGCCACCTAAAAATGGTACTAATCCTAATAAATTATTAATTAATATGAAAAAGAAAACTGATAATAAGTATGGTAAAAATTTTTCATATTTTGTCAATATTAGGTTTTGCAACTTCATTTACAAGAAATACAATGATTGGCTCAAAAAATGATTGAAGTCCTTTAGGTGCTTGTCCTTTTCGTTTGGCATATGCTCCTTTTATACTATAGAAAATGATAGTTAAGATTATGAATGCTATCATCATATTAAATACATTCTTTGTTATTGACAAATCATAGAATGTATCTCTTTTTCCTGTTTGTGCATCAACAACTCTGCCATGTTCTAATTTATATCCATCTATTTCATGCGTTTTGTGGAATGCTGATGACATTACAAAGGTAAGTTTCTTTGTTTCTTTATTGATTAATATACAAGGCAAAGGAATAGAAATGTGTTTGTGTCCTATTGATCCTAGGTGATTTTCATTTGCATCAGATACGTGATGTAAGATAGTTTCTACAATATCTACTTCCTCTTCAACAACTTCTGCAATTCCTTCTTTATTATGATTTTCTGTACTTGGTGCGTGCGTCTCTGCAAACATTGCTGTACTTACAAATAAAGAAATGATGATGAATAGATAAGAATATTTTGCTGATGTTTTGAACACTTGTTTAAATTGTGTCGCAAATATAATATACTAAGCTTATTTTTTCTAAAAAACATTAAATTAAATGTATGTTAAGTGTATTAATTTATTGAATTATTTTATTGAATTTAGAGAAAGTAGTTAATAAAACATAAGCATTAGCTAGTGTATAATTTAAAAATCAACAATATTAATGTATCTTTGTTTTATAATATTGAATAAATATCTATTAGAATGAATAAACACGATATAACAATTATTGGTTCTGGTCCTGGTGGTTATGTAGCTGCAATTAGATGCGCACAGCTAGGGTTTAATACTGCAATTATTGAAAAATATAGTACTTTAGGTGGTACTTGTTTAAATGTAGGTTGCATTCCATCCAAAGCACTTTTAGATTCTTCAGAGCATTATCATAATGCCGTACATAATTTTACTGAACATGGTATAGATTTGCCAAAACCACCAAAAGTCAATTTTAAGCAAATGATTGACAGAAAAGCAAAGGTAGTTGCTGTTAATTGTCAAGGTGTTGACTTCTTGATGAAAAAAAATAAAATCACAGTTTATAATGGATTTGGCTCTTTTGTAGACAAAAATACCATTCAAATAAAAAAACTAGATAATAGTACTGAAAATATAGAATCTACCTATACTATTATTGCTACTGGCTCAAAACCATCTTCACTACCTTTTTTACCTATTGATAAAAAAAGAATTATTACATCTACAGAAGCTTTAGAATTACAAGATTTACCCAAAAGCATGGTAATAATTGGTGGTGGTGTAATTGGACTGGAATTGGGTTCTGTGTACCAACGTTTGGGTACAGAAGTAGCTGTTGTAGAGTTTATGGATAAAATCATTCCAACGATGGATGATGATTTAGGAAAAGAACTACAACGCAATTTGAAAAAACTTGGAATGAAATTCTATTTATCACACAAAGTAACTGGTGCAAAGAATAATGGAAAATCTGTAAGTGTTACGGCTTTAGATAAAAAAGGACAAGAAATTACTTTAGAGGCAGACTATTGTTTGGTTGCTATAGGTAGAAAACCATATACAGACAATCTTGGATTAGAAAATATTGGATTAAAAACAAATGAGCGTGGACAAATAAGCATAGATGCTCATTTACAAACAGAAGTACCAAACATATATGCTATTGGTGATGTGGTGCGTGGTGCAATGCTGGCACACAAAGCAGAAGAAGAAGGTGTATTTGTGGCAGAAACTTTAGCTGGACAAAAACCTCATATCAATTATAATTTAATTCCTGGTGTTGTGTACACTTGGCCAGAAGTTGCTTCTGTTGGGCAAACTGAAAAACAATTGAAAGAACAAAATATTGGTTATAAAGTTGGTAATTTTCCAATGCGTGCATTAGGTAGAGCAAGAGCAAGTATGGATATTGATGGTTTTGTAAAAGTATTGGCTGATGCTACTACTGATGAGATTCTTGGTGTACATATGATTGGTGCCAGAGCAGCAGATATGATAGCTGAAGCTGTGGTAGCAATGGAATATAGGGCAAGTGCCGAAGATATTGCTAGAATGAGTCATGCGCATCCAACATACACTGAAGCTATGAAAGAAGCTTGCTTGGCTGCTACAGAAAACAGAGCGATACATGTATAGGTAACATTACTATTTCTTCTTCCCATGGTACATGGAAATGATACTTGTTGTAAGTGCTTGGTAAATGTTTTTCGTCAAAATATCATCATTCAGCATGTCTAAGTGTTTATGTATAATTTCTTGATCGTTTCTTTTGGCTGGTCCTGTTTGTGCATCAATAGCTGGTACAGTATCTATTTTACTAATTGTTTGATAGATTAATGGTTTAAGTAAATTAAAATCTAAATTATTGTCTTTGCAATAGTGTTGTGCAATTGCAAATAGATGATTGACAAAATTATTAACCAATACAGCTGACAAATGCAGATGTTTTCTATCATCATCGCTTATTATAAATGCGTTTTTTGTTATTCGTGATGATAGTTCAAGTAAATTATTTTGCAATGTTTTGTTTTCTGTTGTAATGCCTATTGGAATTTCAGAAAAATCAACAGCATTATTTTTAGAAAAAGTTTGTAATGGATAAAAGATACCAACTGCTTCAAATTTATCTTTTATACTATCAAAAACTTCTAAACCAACAGTACCTGATGTATGTACAATATATGGTATTCTTTTTTGTTCTGCAATTTTATTACTAATCTTAAAAATTAAATCGTCTTTGGTGCAACAAAATATGATATCTACATTTTCTTTGATATCATTGATATGGTCTATTGCTTCTGCATTTACTTTTTGTGCTAATATTTCTGCATTAGATATTAAACGACTACAAATTTGATTAATTACAATTCCTTTTTGAAACAATATTTGTGCAAGATGAGTTGCCACATTTCCACTTCCAATAAAAGTTGCAGATTTAATTTTTTGCATACAATCTTTTGTTGTCTTTGATACGTTTTTGGATACTTAAGAAAATACCAAATAGCATAACCAAAATACCAAACCATAAAACATTGATGAATGGAAACTGAATGGCTTTCATGATTATGTACTTATTCAGTTTTTGTTCTACAATAAATTCAAATTTATTTTGTTCTGGAATAATTTTACTTACAGCAATTCTTACTTGATTGTTGTGCGAATTTGCAGCAATAGATGTTGCAAACATATCTCTGATAAAGTAAATTGGCTCTATGATGTATTGCGTGTCTAAATCTATATATTTTAGTTGGATGCCTACTGCCACATCACCAGCTTTTTTCTCAAAACCATCTATCGTTGCATTTGCGTTGATGCCTTGTATAATTGCAAATGCATTAGATGCCATTATGGTATCGCCAATGCCTAATGTATAAGTATCTTTAATGATAGAGTCTGGTTGTGAGCCATCCTCTTTTAGTGGTGCCATGGTAATGTGTGTGTACAAATCAGATGTGAGCGTTTTACGTGTTGATGGCACTGGATTGTTACCCATCTTTGCATTTATCAAAATATTTGGACTTAAAACAAAACTCTTTCCAAAAGAATTGTCTTTCTTAATTTTTTGATATAATACATTAAAATAAATATTTTTTTCACCAACAGAATCACCTAAATATGTAACTAAGTATTTTCCCATTTTCTGTGGTTCGTTTTGGTATAATAAAATATTCTCTGCACTTTCTTCAGTTGTAAAACCTGAGCCATAGTTTATACCATAACTGTTTAATGAAATTACTTCTTGTTTTCCTTGCGAAACAATGATTCCTATTAAAATTAATCCGAAACCAATATGCGAAACAGCGCCTCCACTTACTTTTATTTTTCCTTTTAGTACTCTAAATATATATTCTGCATTTGTAAAAATTACAAACCATGCTGTAATTAGCATTAATATATAATCTATACGATAAATTTTGAATGGTATAATAAACAATAAGCTACATACAATACTTAGTATAGTACTTATGATAAAGTTTTTATAAAATGCTTTTGTTTCTGTTTGTGTGTATTTGAAATATTGAGTGATGCCTGCGATTATTGCCACAAATGCAGCCAGCCAAATTTGCACGTTATTGTAATGTGATATAATATCTGATGGTGGTGCTAATTTATTTTTTATAAATGGCAACTTATTGAAAACAGGAAATGATGTCAACACAATAATATGTAATGCTGAAACGATAAAGAACAATGCACCTATAAATAACCAAAACTCTCTTGAGTATGTTTTTTCTTCTTTTTCTTTTGCTGGAATTTGTTTTTTATAATTTCTATATATAAATAATATTATTGAAGGAACAAGAAATACAAAAATAGTAACTACCAATTGACCACTCATGCCCATGTCTGTAAATGAATGTACTGAAGAATCGCCTAGAACGCCACTTTTGGTAAGAAATGAAGAATATAATACTAATAAAAATGAGCTTAAGAAAAACAAATAGGTAGCATGCAATGAGTAGCCTGTGTGCTTATATGCTAATAATGTATGTAAGCCTGCTGCTAATACCAACCATGGTACTAATGATGCATTTTCTACTGGATCCCAAGCCCAGAAACCACCAAAACTTAATGCCTCGTATGCCCAAGCGCCACCCATTAATATTCCTGCACTTAATACTAACAATGCTAATAATGTCCATGGTAGAACAGCATTAGCAAATTGTGTGTATTCTCTTTTCCATAAAGATGTGAAAGCAAATGCCGCAGGAACTGTAGTTAATGCAAAACCTAAGAATAATGTTGGTGGATGAATGACCATCCAATAGTTTTGTAATGAAGGATTTAAACCTGTTCCATCTGCTGGTACATAGTTTGGATTCATCTTAAAAACTGGAATATCCATTGTATCTTTTAGTAATGCAAATGGATTGCTTCCTAATTTAGAGTCTAAAATATAAATGGCGAGTAGCATAGAACCTAATAGTACTTGTGCTAATGCCATAAAAAACAACACACCAGACTCATAAGATTTTGCTCTAACGATAAGTACGCAACCTACAATGGCTATCCAAAACATCCAAAGTAGAGTGCTACCTTCCTGTCCTGCCCACATGGCTGAAAATACGTAGTAGAATGGTAATTCATTTGATGAATGTTGCCACACATATTTGTATTGAAATGCGTGTGTTAATAATATTATGTATAACAAACAAAAACTGCAATTACAGCAATGGTATGTACAACGAAAGTTTTGCGTCCGAATGCTATCCAAGATCTTGCATTTTCTTTATTTTCTGAAAATTGTGTGGCTATAAAATAAGCAATAGCACAAACAATGGCTGAAACAAAACTTAATATGATAAAAAAGTGTCCTAACTGACCGTAGATAATGTCTTTGGCATCGCTATATATATTCATTCATTATATTTTTACCTCTTTTTCTTGGTATTTGCTCGGACATTTCATCAAAATATCATCTGCAACAAACACATCTCCATTCATTTTTCCAATTACAACTATTTTTTCACTACGTTCTATATCTCTTGGTTTTGCTTTTTTTACAATTACTTTTTTTCTTCGCCTTCTGCATCTAACACATACATTGAAAATAAGTTTGGATTTTTTGTTGGTTCGTATTCTATGCCCTTTTCTTTGTTTAGCACACCTACGACATTAATTTCTTTACCTTTTTTTGCATAATTTGATTCAAAGGTTTCGTATCTGCTAAAATCTCCAAGTAGTGCAACCAATACACCTATCATGATTGCTACTAACAATAATGCAATGATGTGTGTTTTTTTCATCTTTATAAAAAATTAATCTACAAAGTTATAAGTAATCAGCAATAAAAGAAGAAAAATAGCTGTTATTGAATAATGAATTTATTATTCTCACATATATTATGTTGTTTGAAAGATTAGGCTAGTACTATTTCAAAATCTACTAGCTCTACAAATACTTCTACTCTTTCTTCTATTTCTTCTTGTGTAAGTTCTTTCAATCTTTGTGGACCAAATTTTTCTACACAGAAAGAAGCCATTGCAGAACCAAATATTACTGCACGCTTCATATTTTCGAAAGATAAGTCTTGTGTTTTTGTTAAGTATCCCATAAATCCACCAGCAAATGTATCTCCAGCACCTGTTGGGTCAAAAACTTCCTCTAGTGGTAATGCTGGTGCGTAGAATACTTTATTTTCGTGGAATAGCAATGCTCCATGTTCTCCTTTCTTAATGATAAGGTATTTTGGACCAAATGTTCTAATTTTTTGTGCTGCTTTTACTAATGAATATTCGTTTGTTAATTGTCTTGCTTCTTCATCATTTACAATTAACAAATCTACCATTCCTATTACTTTCATTAGATTGTCTAATGCTATATCCATCCAGAAGTTCATGGTGTCCATTGCAATTAGCTTTGGTCTTTCTTCTAATTGCTCAATTACTTTTATTTGTAATGCTGGATCTATATTACCTAAGATTAGAAATTCTGGTTTTTTAAAATTGTCTGGTAATATTGGATTAAAATCTGCTAATACATTTAGGTCGGTAACTAAGGTATCTCTTTTGTTTAAATCCATGTGATATTTTCCACTCCAAAAGAAAGATTTTTCTCCTTTTTTTATATCAATTCCAGAAATATCTGTACCAATACTTTTAAGATAATCTAGTTCTTCTGTAGAAAAATCTTCGCCAATAACACTTACTAATTGCATATTTTGGATAAACTTCCCAGCAGAATGTGCGATATAATTGCCTGATCCTCCAGTGATTTTATCTGTTTTTCCGAATGGTGTTTCTATTGCATCAAAAGCTACTGTACCAACGATTAAAAGACTCATAAAAAAAATTTTGTGCAAATATTGCATATTTATTTTAAAATACCTACATTTGCACATCATTATTTAAAAATGATGCTTCCTTAGCTCAGCAGGTTAGAGCAACTGGCTGTTAACCAGTAGGTCCTTGGTTCGAGTCCAAGAGGGAGCGCAAAAAAGCAGACCCCAAAAGGTCTGCTTTTTTGTTTAATATATTTTCTTTCTAAGTATTGTATTTATTATAGTTTATCCCAAGTTTTTTGTGCTAATTGGTAAGTAAGGTATTCTACATAATAACTACCTTTTGTAAATTCTTCTTCTATTTTAAAGTTGCTTTCTAAGCTTAGAATATTCTTTACATTTCTAGCTATTCTATTGCCTAAATTTGTGTTCTCATGAGGATGAACAATGATTCCAAAACAAGCACCAAGTATTGCACTCATTGTTTCTGTTGTATTTCTTAGAATATTATTTTCTAATACATCATCGCTTCTATTTTCAAAGCCAGTTTCTGCTATTAAAGTAATTTCTTTATTGCTTTGATGCAATCTGTTTAGTTGTGCAAGCAACCATCTAAATGCTCTGAATTTGGCAACTTCTAAAAAGAAATTTTGTCCAACTATAAAATGTACACGAAATTGTGTTTCATCACTATGGTATATTCTAAGTAATGCATAAAGCAATTCGTTTACTTTGCTTTTTTGTTGTGGTACATATATTTTCGATATTGTACTCTTAGGTATTTTGTCTTCTAATATGTGTTTTGATGTTTGTATATAATTATCAAAAAAGATAGGTGCATATTCTGCTTGAATATCTTGAACTAAAACATCTACATCTAATTGTGTAATATCTTTATTTTCTACATCGAATATTATAGCTTGAATGCCTTGTTGTAGTAACTGTATTGCTTGTGCATTGGCTGCTTTTGCATCAGATACTTTTACTATTGCTGTATTTAAACAATCTTGGTATGAAGTTGTTGGTATTTCTAATTGATATTTATGATTATCATCAGTAGTATAAAATGGTAAAATTTCTATTCCATCTTCTGTGTTTGAAATTAATTCATTAAAATCTTTTTCTTTTAAATCCTTAATAATTCTATTTTTCCAAGCTTCTTTGTCAGCCATTGGAAAGTTACTATATATTTGTTCGAATGTAGAATTTATCACTTTTAATCGATATTTGTAAAATTACTAAAAAATCCTTTGGTTTTTATTTCAGATTTAATAAATAGATAATTACTTTTAAGAAAAAAACAAATGGCATTATTGTGGCAAGGTAGTCAAGCATTCATTAATGATTCGAATCTTTATAAATATCAACAATTTATAGAAGATAGATATTCGGTATCTTTTAGTAATTATCATGAATTGTGGCAATGGAGCATTGAACATATTTCTGAGTTTTGGGAAAGCCTTACTGTTTTCTTTAATATCAAATTTCATCAACCATATAAAACAATACTACAAAGAAGTGACACTCGAATGATAGATACCAAATGGTTTGATGGTGCAACACTAAACTATGCAGAACATATTTTTAGAAATAAAAACGCTGAAAATCATGCAATTGTCTACAAAAACGAAGACAATGCTACACAATATATTTCTTGGCAAGAATTAGAAAAGAAAGTACTAAGCATTCAACAATACCTGATAAGAAAAAATATACAAAAAGGTGATAGAGTAGTTGCTTACTTACCTAATACGCCAGATGCAATTATTGCTTTTTTAGCTTGTAATAGTATTGGTGCTATTTGGTCTTGTTGCTCACCAGATTTTGGCACAGAAAGTATTATTGATAGATTTCAGCAAATAGAACCAAAAGTTTTTATTGCAGCAGATAGCTATCAATATAATGGAAAACGATTTAATAAAATAGAAACTATACAATCTATAGTTCAAGGTATTCCATCATTAGAAGATGTGATTCTTATTTCTGATGATAAGCATCCCAATTTTTCAAGTTGGAATGAGTTATTGAATGACAAACAGGAAAAGGAAAACTTAGAATTTGTTGCAGTGCCTTTTGATCATCCAATTTGGATATTGTATTCTTCTGGAACTACAGGAAAGCCAAAAGGAATTACACATAGTACTGGTGGCAATCTCATTGAACATTACAAAGCATTGGCATTACATCAAGATTGTAAGCCTGGAGAAAAATTTATGTGGTATTCAACAACTGGTTGGATGATGTGGAACTTTGCTTTATCTTCATTATTGGTAGGTTGCACATTATGTATTTATGATGGTGCGCCCAATTTCCCAAGCATTACATCTGTTTGGGAATTTGTAGATAAAGAAAAAATCAATCATTTTGGTATTGGTGCCGCATTTTATATTTCTTGTATGAAAGAAAAATTAGACATCAGCAATACTTATGAATTAAAACATTTACGCTCATTAGGCTCAACTGGTTCGCCATTACCAAATGATGGTTTTGAATACATTTATCAAAAAATAAAAAAAGACATTTGGTTGATTTCTATTAGTGGTGGTACTGATGTTTGTAGTGCTTTTGTTGGTGGTTGTCCGTATTTGCCTGTGTATGCTGGAGAAATACAATGTAGAATGCTTGGTGCAAGTGTACATGCATGGAATGATGAACAAATTTCTGTGTTGAATGAATTGGGCGAACTTATGATAACTGAGCCAATGCCAAACATGCCTGTATATTTTTGGAATGATGAAGACAATAAAAAATATCTACAAGCATATTTTGAACATGACCAAAGTGTATGGCGACATGGAGATTGGATTAAAATTACAAATAATGATGGTGTAATTATCTTTGGTAGAAGTGATGCTACACTAAATAGAGACGGTGTAAGAATAGGTACTGCTGAAATTTATAATGCTGTTGAAGGTATAGAATTAATCAAAGATAGTCTTGTAATATGTATTGAAAAAGATAATGGCTCATACTATATGCCTCTTTTTGTAGTACTTTCTGATACTCAATCTTTAGATGATACATTAGTAAAAGAAATAAAACAAACATTACGAAGTAAGTATTCGCCACGACATGTGCCTGATGAAATTATACAAATAAATGCTGTGCCATACACAATAAGTGGCAAAAAAATGGAGATGCCCATCAAAAAAATTTTAATGGGCATGCCATTAGAAAAAAGCATTTCTCTGGATGCTATGAAAAATCCTGAATGTATAGATGAATATCTAAAATTATATGATTCATTAAAGCATAATCTATAATTGGTTACTCAACTACTTAGAAAGTTTTTCCTTGATTAGTTTTGAGATTTTTTGCCTAGCATTAATATCTCATTGGCAATAATTTCTGTAATAATTTTCTTATTACCATCTTTATCTTCATATTGTCTGTAGACAATTTTGCCATTTAATGCAATTTCTGCGCCTTTGTCTAAATAAGTTTCGCATATTTTTGCTGTTTTGCCAAATGCAACAATATTGTGCCATTGGGTTTCTTGTTTCTTCTCGCCTTTGTTATCTACATAATGGTCTGATGTAGCTAGGCTGAATGTGACAATTTGTTTGCCACTGTCAAATGTTTTTACTTCTGGTTTTTTACCAAGGTTTCCGATTAAATTAACCTGATTTCGTAATGCTGTCATAAATTTGAATTTATATAATGACGCAAAAACTTCAGAATTCCATAAAAATTATTGAACTTTTTTATTTTTTTTATAATCCCAATCAAAAATTAGCGTAGCTAAAAAGTTGATAGGCTCAGCTGGGATGATGCCTGGACCAGGATAACCAGCTGCTCGTCTTGTAAAATATCTGTTATTACTTAGGTTATTGATATTTGCTTTTAATGTAAACCATTTGTATGTGTAACTTGCCGAGAAATCCATAACATAATATGCTGGAATAATGCCAGAAATAGCATTTACTGTTGGTATTTCTGCGTTAGATGCATCTGAAAATTGTTCAGAAACATAATTGAATTGAAATTGAAGATTAAGTGTTTTGTATGCAAATGCAATTCCACCTCTTGATATAAAATCTGGTGCGTATTCTACTTTATTATTGCCTAAATTATGGTCTTCACTTTTCTTATATCTAGCATTGAGATAGGAAAGGTTTGCAAATAATTTGAGAGAAAAATCTTGATTTATGGTGCTTTTAATTCTAAGTAAATCTACTTCTGATGAAACATCAAAGCCAACTGCTCGTGATTGTGCAATATTGGTTCTGTATCTATATATTGCGTAGGTTGCTGTATTTTTTTGTAGTACTTCGCTTATTCTATTATTGTATGATAGATAAAATACACTTGCGTTATAATTAAATATATTTTTATAAATACCTCGTGTTCCAATATCAAAACTATATCCTTTTTCATCTTGGATATTTGGATCTACTCTTAGTCCAGCTAAAGCAATTCTAATATCATTGAAATTAATAGCTCTATAGTTTTGAGAAAAATTTGCAAACACTTCTACGCTTGTATTGGGTTTGTAGCTTACGCCAATTCCTGCTAAGAAAATATGTCTTTTCCTTTCTCTTGTTTCATAAATTGTTGTGTCTTTTATAACAACTTCATTAAATGTGCTAATTTCTCTATATTTTCCATCCGCTTTGGTTTGTATGTATTCGTATCTGATGCCTGGTGTAATTGAGAATTTGCCTATGGTAAATAGGTGCTCTGCAAATAATGCTGAGTTGAAACTTGGAAATTTATAATCTGAACCTTGTGATAAACTATCTGCTAAAAAGTTGAATGATGCTGTTGTTGATGTATCGCCTAAATCTTGTATTTTGGTTGTATGGCCTTTGTAAAATCTTGCGCCAACAAGTAATACAAAACTATTTTTTTGTGTTGTTTTATATTTATACAACCATTTTGTTTCATTGCCAATATTTTTATATTTATCTTTAAAATATGTACGTGGTGTTCCTAAGACATCTTGTTGTTGTATATTGCTTAGGTTGCCAATAGCATCTCTTCCTGCTATTAATCCAAAAAATTGTGTTTGTATTTGTGCTTTAGGTGTTATCTTATATTTTAAATTTAATGCCAATAAATTCCAATTTACTTTAAAGAAATTTCTGCTTCTGTTAGATTGTTTTGGGTCTTGTTCAAATTGTTTGTCTGTCAATCCGCCTGGTTGTTGTGCTACATAATACATGTATGTATATTGTGTATTGATGCTTAGCTTTTCGGTAATATCATAATTTAGATTGATGTGTGCATGATGTGATTGAAAGTTAGAATTTGGTCGCCAGCTATTTCCTCTTCTATATTGATAGAATGTGTAATAGTTGAAATTTTTGTACTTACCACCAATGCTATTGAATGTATTAAAAAACTTGTATAAGCCTACTGTTTGTTGTAATGAAATGTGCAATGGTGTATTGTAATTTGAACCATCTTTCAGTTTAAAATTTATCAAACCACCGAACTGTGTACCATACTGTAATGATGCTGCACCACGCACAATTTCTATTCTATCTACAGCATCTGTTGGTGGTGTATAATATGCATCTGGGTAGCCAAGTGCATCTGCAGACATATCGTAACCATTTTGTCTGATATTGAAACTTGACGAACGATTTGGGTCTAAGCCACGTGTTGCTATATCTAATTGCAAGCCTGAGGCATCACTTTCTAAGATATTTAGACCAGCTACTTTCCCATAAATTTGTCTGCCTACATTTCTTGCTTTTATGGTATATAATTTATCAATAGAAATTATATCTGTTTTTTTTGCTGCATATATTGCAAATTGTTCTACACTTTTTAAGTAAGATTGGTCTATTCCATTATCAAGTTTGTTTTCTGTAATAGTTACATTATCAATTTTAACTACTGTGTCTATTGCTAATAATGAATCAAAATCTTGTGCGTACAAGGAAATGCATAAAAAGTTTAGTATTATATATAATAAGTTTTTATTCATATTGTATTATCCAATCTTTTTGTTTCCAATTATTTTTTGCAAAGATAAGTCAATATTTGTGTGATTGAATAGCTTGCTACCTTTACCATTAAGTGAAATATAGACTTCTGCATATACTTTTGGATTTTTGAAGCCTAATTGCGTGTATTTTTTTTGTAGAAATTGTGCGTATTGTACCATCATGTCTGGTTGTGTATTGAGCATCTTTATCTGCGTACGTGTTAGGTATTTTTGGTTATCTACTGCTACGATTTCTTTTCCATCAGATTTGATATAGAATGATGCATAGCCTACTTTTTCAATTAGCATTACACGCCATGAGAAGCGAAAACCTTGCTCATGCCAAAACAGATTGCCTTTGTATAATAAATATCTAAATGGCAATAATAATTGGATGATAACAAATATTATTAGAAATGTAATTACAAATTTTTGATGTGCTGGTTGGTATATATTCTTTTGTATTGTTTTCCAATCAGATCTTAATAAAAAATCTTGTATTTTTTGATGTGTGTTTTCGCTAAAAAATACTGTAGTTAAGCTTATCATAATGAAAGGAAAAACGCCAATAGGAAACAACCATGATGTGAGTAAATGAAATGTTATTAGCGCAAAATATCCGAATATTCTTGTTTTTTTATTAATTAATAAAAAGAAGATACTCAAATCAAAAAGGCAACCTGCCCATGAGAAGAAATAGGCTGTTGCTTTTTGCGTAAGCAAATTACCAATAATTGGATAATTGTATTTTGCTTGTAGCCAAATTTTTAGTGGTAGTGCTTCTAACAGCCAATCTGAATTTATTTTTGCTACGCCTGCAAAAAAATAAACAATGCCCAACATTAACATTAGTATATTGATATTGTATGCTGAAATGTGAGTTACATTCTTTCTTTTAAATATCAAATTATCTATACTTAATGCTCTATTAGCTGGCAAAAATATAAGTACAAAGCTGACTAAACTTATGAAATAATAATGGTTGAGATAATTGCTCTTATCTAACAACTCAAAATAAGTAAATATAATAAAATAAATTATTATAAATAATCTATATAAAAAGCCGAATGCAATTGCCAATGATGCAATTGCCATAAGGTAAAACAAGTAATAGGTTGTTTGTTCTGGAAGTGGTTTTATAAAATCAAAAAAAGAGAAATAAAATTCTGGTTCTATAAATAATTGAGCAACCCAACCTCTGTTTATAAATCTTGTGGTGCTAAAGAATGTAAGTAATCCGAATAATATTCTAAAACTAATGAGTGGCGCAATGTGTATTGGCTTAGATACTAAGTTATAGAATATTCTATTCACATTATATTATTAATCGCCGTCTGTGTCTTGATAAATAATATCGATACTCATAGCTGACGCAACATCTACTTTTAGTGTAATAACTAATAACTGAAATGCTTGAAATAGTTCTTTTACTTTTTGTCTATCATCTACAATTTCGCTTGCATATGGTTCTTCTAATGCATTTATTTTGGTTTTGATATTAGCTACTTGTGTTTCTATGATTGTACTGAGCAATGTGCCATTAAATTTTGCATCTATATCATTCAAATAATCATCATAGCCGAGACCATTATTTCCACTTAAAAATGAACCAAATGCATCTATGTGTGCTTTTAATAATTCTATACTGATTTGGCTATGTCTTGCTTCTATTAATTCTAATCTTGGTGTTGTGCCTTCAAAGATTCCGTTGTAGCCTAATGGTATACCAACTTTCGCTGTTCTACCATATTTTTCGATATTTTCTACTAATGCATTGGTCATTAAAAAAAATGAACTGGAACGGTCTATGCCTTGTCTTTCTTTGAAAGTTGTTAGATATTGGTTGTTCCAATCAGTATTTACCAAATCTGTTAGTCTTTTTATTTCTGCTGTTACAGCCTTTACATAAGATTTTGCATTTGGTGTATTTGTGTACCAATTTACTAAATCTGTAGTTGAATAATCTCTAACTGCGTACAATAAATAGTCTAATGCTTGTAAGCCTTTTGCTTTGTTGGAAATTGTTTGAATGTTGTAGCTATTGCTTTGTATTGCATTTAGTATAATTGTTGTATCTTCTGGATAGTTGTTGAAAGCATCTATTATATTTAGCTCTAATGCTTTGCCAAAGTTTATGAATTGTACTGTTTGAAATGATTTGTATGTTTTTACAAATGCACTTCTAAGTTTTAGTAGATTTTGTTCTGTAGTATTTGTTTGAAAAGAATCAGCATATATATTTAAACTATCTGCATCTGTTTTTAGTTGTGTATAATTTTGTACAATTATGTTTCCCAAGTTATCTAAGATAGCAGCTCTGTCTATATTTTGATCTGTATCGTCGTTACTGGTTTTGCTACAAGACAATACGAATACAATTGTAGTAAGTAATAATATATATGCTGATTTTCTCATTATTTGTGTATTTATTTTTTGCAAAAATAGTATATTATTTTATACTATCTACCTTCTGCTGAAATCCAGTTTGCATTGAAGTCTGTCATTTCTGCATCTGTAAAGCCATATATTTCTTGTACATAATCTCTTGCATCATCTAATCCATCTATAGTTGTAGCTGGTTCTGTAGCAAATAAGTACATAGTGCTACTTCCACCTGCTGGTGCATTTAAGTATGTTAATAATTGATTGATTTGTGCATCTGTAATCTTTCTATTGCTTTGTGCTATACCTTTAAACCCATGAACAAATCCTACACACTCAGATAAATCATGTATTGCACCAATTTTTTCTGCATCTGTTGGCATGTCTTTGTTTATTTTAGTTTTTGCACTATTCATATAGTTTACAACTGTTGCTAATAATGCTTTTTCTACTAATAATTTGATAGAACTAATAGCTTCATTTTTTTCTTGGTTGTAATCGCTACCAGCATTTACTGCTGCTTTTAGTTTTATAAATTCTGCTTTTATTTGTCTGTACAATCCTGTTGCATTTGCAGATCTATCTCTACGTGCTGTGTACAATGCTATGTATGTGTCTGGTGTTGTTGTATTTGTTTGCTGTATTGGTATTTGGAAAACTACCATGTGCACCATAGATATATAACATTCTATCTACTGTAGCTGCTGTAACTGTGCCTTGAGATAGTGTAACCAAATGGTTGTATAATGTTGCTGCAAACATACCTTTTTCTGTTTCTTGCAACATTTCTTTGCCTTTGCTGTCTAATAGTCTATTGATGTACACGCCACCTACTGTATTTTCTGGTGTTGTTGTAATATCAAAACTATTTTGGCTTGCTGTAACTATGTTTGCAAACCATGTGTTTTCTATTAAATTAGTATAATAAGATACAGTAGTTGATTCTAAACTTGGTGTGCCTATTGTAAAATAATAGTTTAAAGAATCTGATGCTAATTTGTTGGCTACATTATCACCTTTGCGTATGTATGCTGCAAAGTTTGACAATTGAGTTCTAAGGTTTCTTTCTGTTTCTACATTAGCTGAAAATCCAGTAGTATCGTAAGTTGTTGGAACAACAAGTGGCGTTTTTGTTTCATCATCTTTTTTGCATGAGATAACTAAGATAGAAACTAATAATGCAATTGAAAGTGTAATTTTGTTCATTTTTTATTCTTATTTAGATTAAATTAAAATTGTAAACAAAAATACATTTACTGTATTGCTCCTGCAATACCTAAATTAGTTAAATTGATACCTAAAATTAGGTAATTATGGGGTTTTCTTAGATTTTTCTATAAATATAGATTTTCACGCTACTTTCTTCATCACATAGAAGTTGCCTACAAGCAATAGTATAATTGTGAGTATAAATAATGTGAACCAATAATTGGTGTATTGCATTTTGAAAAGTGCTGTTGTATGTGTGTAAATTGGAAATAGTGATGCTAAGAAATAAATTGGTCTATTAAACATAAAGTATTTATGCAAACTCAGCATACAAATGCTATAAGCAAGAATATGAAATAGATGCCTTAGTAATAATTCGTTACCATGTATTTTCCCAAAATAAATATTGATTGCTATTCCAATAATTAAAAAGATAGTTAGCAATGAACGCATTATTTTCATACTAAAACAATTTAGATACTACTATTCCTTAGTTTCTTTAGTCCATTTCTAATGCTCTTTTCTAAGAAAAACTTTACAATAACATCTACAAATGGAATTGTAGAACCAAACTGAATAGTATAATGTAATGCAGAACCATTTTCTGTACTTGAAAAGTGAATTTTGCCAATATGGTCTTTTAGTGGACTTCCTTTTGTGATTTTGTATTCTATCAACTCATTTTTTTTGTAAGCTGTGATGCTTTCTTCAAATGGTGGTTCTATAGCTATTTGCAAACTACGCACTGAGCCAACACCATATTTGTCTGTTTTGCCTGTTTGTATAGTTTTTGCTTTTACTGGTGTAAATAGATTAGAAAGATTTTCATGTACTTCCATGTATTGAAAGAGCTTTTCAACCTCAAACGGAAATGTTTCGTTTATTTCTATATATTGCATTCTTGATGTTTTTTATTTTAGCCATTCATCTACTGACTTATTAAATTCGTCTGCTTTATCTATCATTACCCAATGTCCAGAATTAAATGCTTGTACTTTGTTTTTTGGGTTTAATAATAATTCTTCTGTCCATTTTTTTGAATGAAACTGAAATGGTTTTTTTGCTGCATATGCATAGAAAAATGGAAACTTAGGATGCAACACTTTTAGTTTTTTTAGTCCACCAGCAACATTGAACCATTGCATGGCATAAGGTAAGCCCATTCCTGCATGAATGTTTTCTATATTGCTTCTTGCTTTAAGTGCTTTTGCCATGCTTTTATGTACAAAATCATTTTTTACCAACCAACCAACTGCCAATGTAAATTGATAAGCAAACACCATTAGTTTTGCTTGTATTGATAATGAATTGGCAAAATCTTTGGATGCAGCATCACCAATATCTATGCCTATCATTTTTGCTATTCTTTCTGGATTTCTAATTACATATTCGTAGCCAAATACGCAGCCCCAATCGTGCACCAACAATATTACTTTTGATTCTGGTGAAACAGTATCTATAATATTTTTTATTCTATCTACAATTGTATCTAATGAATATTTTGTATCATCATTTTTTGCAAAGCCAGGTAGAGTAAATGTTACACAAGTATATTTTGGACTAAAATATTCTATTTGTTTTGCCCAAATTTCGTGTGTATCTGGCCATCCGTGAATCATTACAATAGTATCTTTACCTTGTCCTTGTATGTATACTTCTGTACCTTGTACGTTTATTGTTTTAATCATATTTGTTGTTATTTGTATGCTACGACATTATTTTTAAAAGTTCTAAGATAGAAATAAATTGCCATGCTAGAAGATATGCAATAGAATATTAGAATAATAATATTTCCATTTGGAATAAATTGATTTAACCCAAACCAATCATTGGTTTGTAATGATATATATGTTGCCATAATAAGTGCAATGATTTCTGTAAAAACACCTATTATGTTCTTATCCATTAATGTAGTAAATGAAAATATATTGAATAATAAAAACAGGCCGTAATAGAAATATTGGTAATCGTCTCTTATGTTTTTCATATTAAAAAACATAAATCCCATTAATAAAAAAATAGATATTAATCTTATTAAACTCCAAAGTTGGAATGTGTTGGTGTATGTTGGTGTATACTTTTCAAAATTATAAACATCATCTCCTTTTAGGTAAAAAACTGGATATTTTTCTGCAACATCAGCTGGGCGCCAACCTGTAGGTTTTACCCAAATCAAGAATTTATCTTTTATGCTTTTTGTTCTAAATGAGTCTTTTATTATCAACCACAAGTGTTGGAAATTAATAATAAATGGATTCCAAGTTCGTGCTGGTCTACGCACACCATAAACGCATGGTTCTGTTTCTAGCTCTTCTTGAAATGTACCAAATAGCTTATCCCAAATGATAAAAATTTGAGCATAGTTTTTATCCATATAAATATCATTCATAGAATGGTGCACACGATGATGTGATGGTGTTACAATGATGTGTTCTAAGAAGCCCATTTTCTTTATTAATTTGGTATGGTACCAAAATTGCATAAAAAGATGTATAGGTGCTGTAATGATGTACACTTCTTTTGGTATGCCTATTATAGCTAAAAAAATACCAATGCATAATAAGGACAAAAAGTTAGTAATTGTTGCAAATTGTTGTCTGAGTGCACATGGCAAATTATACTCTTCGCTGCTGTGATGTACAATATGTATGTTCCAAAAGTAATTCACAGTATGTGAAATTCTGTGCTGCCAATATCCGCCAAAATCCATAACGATGAATGCAATAATATAAGTAAATGCATTGACTTGTTTCCAATGTACCAATGCTAAGTGATCTACAAGGTATCCATAAGAAAAAATTACGATAATCAATCCTAAGACATCTTTAATGGTGTTTGTCATGCCAGAAAACAAACTAGATATACTGTCCATGTGGTTATAATCTAATTTATTTAATTTATAGATTATAAGTTCAACAAGAATTAGAATAATAAAAATTGGCATTGCAATCAATAAGATTAAACCGTATGTGTCCATTTCTATCTATTTATTTCAAAGTTAATCAACAAATCTTTTCTTTTCATCATTTTAAACATAAATCTTTAACTTTTTTAATTTATGATTCTTAATGTAAGATTGTATAGCTTTATATCCTTATTTTTACAGTGTGAATTTTGAAATCCATAGTCATTTTAGACCAGCTGGCGACCAACCATCAGCAATACAAAAACTAGTTGATGGTCTTAATCATCATGAAAAGCATCAAACACTTTTGGGTGTAACTGGCTCTGGAAAAACATTTACAGTTGCAAATGTTGTAGAACAAATACAAAGACCTACCTTAGTATTATCACATAATAAAACCTTAGTAGCTCAATTGTATACTGAGTTTAAGACTTTTTTTCCTGATAATCGTGTTGAGTATTTTGTATCCTATTATGATTACTATCAGCCAGAAGCATATGTACCAACAACTGATACTTATATAGAAAAAGACTTATCTATCAACTCAGAAATTGAAAAACTGAGATTGAGTACAACGTCTGCATTAATGAGCGGAAGACGTGATGTGTTGGTTGTTGCATCTGTTTCATGTATTTATGGCTTAGGTAATCCAACTGAATATAAAAATCAAATTATTCATTTACAAATTGGACAAACTGTATCAAGAAATACTTTCTTATTCGAATTGGTTTCTGTATTGTATGCCAGAACAACTGATGAATTTGAGCGTGGCAATTTTAGAGTAATTGGCGACACTGTTGAGGTATTTGTTGCCTATGATGATTATGCCTATCGTATTACATTTTGGGGCGATGAAATTGAAAACTTAGAAGTAATTGACCCAAAAACTGGAAGAAAAATAGAAAGTAGAAAACAGATTTCTATCTATCCAGCCAACATATATATTGCACCAAAGGATATGATGCCTACAATAATCTCAGAAATACAAGATGAATTGTATGCTCAGATTCAATATTATAATTCTGTAGGAAAGATAGCAGAAGCAAAAAGAATTGAAGAAAAGACAAATTTCGATTTGGAAATGATGCGAGAATTAGGTTACTGTTCTGGCATAGAAAATTACTCAAGATATTTTGATAGAAGAAATATTGGCGAAAGACCATTCTGTTTGTTAGATTATTTCCCAGATGATTTTTTATTAGTTGTTGATGAAAGCCATGTTTCTATTCCACAAGTTGGTGCCATGAGTGGTGGTGACAGAAGTAGAAAACAAAACTTGGTAGAATATGGTTTTAGGTTGCCTTCTGCATTAGACAATAGACCATTAAATTTTCATGAGTTTGAAAGTATAGTTAATCAAACAATATATGTTTCTGCGACTCCTGGTGATTATGAGTTACTTCAAACTGAAGGAGAATTTATAGAACAGATTGTAAGACCAACTGGCTTATTGGACCCACCAATTGTTGTAAAGCCAAGTATTAACCAAATTGATGATTTGCTTGAACAAATTAGACTTCGTAAAGAAAAAGATGAACGAGTTTTGGTTACTACATTAACCAAAAGAATGTCTGAAGAATTAACAAAATATTTAACAAAACTAAATATAAAATGTAAATATATACATAGTGATGTAGACACGATGGATAGAGTAGAAATAATCCAAGGTTTGCGTTTGGGTGATTTTGATGTTTTGATTGGTGTAAATTTATTAAGAGAAGGTTTGGATATTCCTGAAGTAAGTTTGGTTGCAATTTTGGATGCAGACAAGGAAGGATTTTTAAGAAATACACGTTCTTTAACGCAGACAGCAGGACGTGCAGCCAGAAATGCAAATGGTTTGGTTATTTTTTATGCTGATAAAATAACTAAAAGTATGCAACAAACTATTGATGAAACGAATAGAAGACGTGAAAAACAAATTGCCTATAATATTGAGCATAATATTACACCAAAAACAATTTATAAGTCTAAAGAAGACATCATTAATAGTGCAAGTATTTTAGATGTAAGAAACAATAAAAAACCAAAACCAACTGAAGATAAAAATCCATTGAATATTGCTGCCGAAGAACAAACAAAGTATTATACAAAAGAACAACTAAAGCAAGCTATAGAAAAAACAAAGAAAGCTATGCAAAAAGCTGCGCAAAAAATGGACTTTATGGAAGCTGCACGTCTAAGAGATGAAATGTATCAATTAGAAAAGCTATTATAACATATATTTCTTATAGAAATTTTGGAATACAATTAATGCCCAAATTTTTGCATGTACATCATTTGTATTGTTTGAAGACAAATTTCTTTTGAGTGTTTTGATATAATTCACATCAAAAATATTTTGATGTCTAATAAATTCTTCATCAAAAATTTCCTTATCTATATATGATTTTAAATCTGTTCTAAACCATTGTAACAATGGCACTTCAAAGCCTTTTTTTGGTCTATTGTACAATTCTTCTGGCAATACTTTTCTAAATGTATCTTGTACAATTCTTTTCTTCTGTTGCGCGTTTATCTTAGATGAAACTGGTAATGAAAATGCGTATTCAACTACTCTATAATCTAAAAAAGGTGTGCGTATTTCCAAAGAGTTTCGCATACTCATTCTATCTACTTTTACCAACATGTCGTAAGCCAAAACTAAAGCAACATCAGCACGTAGACAATCATTTAATGTACCATCATGTTGAATAAACTGCGTAAAATTTTGTCTAGTTTTTATTATTTCTGGCAATACTTGTTGCGTCTTGTCTTTTAGAATTGAGTTTACTTCATTAAAATTCATAAAACTACACCATTTCCAATATCGTTCTGCTGCATCTAAGTTCATGCCTTCTGCAAATCGCTCTAACTGTCTTATTTTATTACTTATTCCTCCACTTCTAGATTTTGGTAATGACTTCCAAATAGGCAACAGTTCTTGTATTAATTTTGCTTTCCAACCACCATTTCTACTTTGCCATTCACCGTAGTGTTTGTTGTATCCAGCAAATAATTCGTCGCCACCATCGCCAGAAAGTGCTACTGTTACATGCTTTTTGGTATATTTTGATAATAGATTTACCAACAAAGCTGATGAGTCTGCAAATGGCTCGTCTGTATAGTCTAATAATTCATGCAAACTATCTAACAAATCATCATTCTTTAGTTTGAATACAGTATGGTTTGTATTAAAATGCTTGGCTACTAAATTTGCGTAATGTGTTTCATCGAAGAATGATGCATCTTCAAATCCAATAGAAAAAGTATTTAAGTTTTGTGTGTATTTAGATGCCAATGCTACCATCACTGATGAGTCAATACCACCACTTAGAAATGCACCCAAAGGAACATCTGCTACCAATCTCAATCGCACAGCATCATCCAATAATTCATACAATTTATCTTGTTGTTGTTGATAGTTTAATGGACTTTTTTCTGCTTCTTGCGCATTATATGGTAAAAAGTACCACTGTTTAGCTTCAACCTTATTGTCTTTAATTGTGATGCAATGTCCTGGTTTTAATTTATAAATATGCTTAAAAATGGAATGCTCATCTGGAATATAATTTAATTGAAAATACAAAGAAACAGCCGTCCAATTCAGTTCTCTTGGTAAAGGAAAAACTAACATTGCTTTCAGCTCAGATGCAAAATATATTTTATTATCATAGATTGAATAATACAATGGTTTTACGCCATATCTATCCAATGCAATAAATAATTCATTGGTATGTGTATCGTAAATTGCAAATGAGAAAAAACCATTTAATCGTTCTAAACATTTTTCTTTGTAATGTATATAAGCATACAATAAAACTTCTGTATCTGATGTTGTAGAAAAGTTATAACCAAGATTAATTAAGTCTTCTTTTATTGTTTGATAGTTAAATATTTCTCCATTAAAAACAATCGTATATCTTTTTTCTTTATCAAAAAATGGCTGGTTGGCACTGCTACTTACATCAATAATAGATAGTCTTGCGTGCACAAGCACTACGTTCTGTATTTCAACAATAGATTGATTGTCTGGCCCACGTTTGTTTAATGATGTTGCAACGTTTTGTAATACATCTTTTGGTGTATCTACTTTAGACGAAATTGCATATACTCCTGCGATACCACACATAACAATACAAGTTAAGAATTATATGCTAATAAAATAAAAATAGTTAGTAATCACCTAATGTTTCTTCTAACTGTGCTAATGCTTTTGCTAATTGTTCATCATTTGGTGCAGAACCATGCCATTTGTGTGTGCCCATCATATAGTCAACGCCATTGCCCATTTGTGTTTTCATTAGAATTACAATTGGCTTACCATTTCTTGCTTTTAGTTGCGCTTCCGTTAGGGTAAATAT
The DNA here is from genome assembly GCA_016699615.1 of Sphingobacteriales bacterium. NCBI lineage: Bacteria > Pseudomonadati > Bacteroidota > Sphingobacteriia > Sphingobacteriales > Sphingobacteriales bacterium. Next base: position 1,233,191 of record CP064984.1, read on the forward strand.
CACATCTTCCATCACATTACCATTCATATTCATCACTTCCCATCCAAATGCTTTGAATTTTGCATTCAAATCACCAAGGTCGCAAACTTCTTGTGTGCTTCCGTCTATTTGTGCGTCATTCCAATCTACAGTTACAATTAGGTTGTCTACTTTTTTTGCAGCAGCAAATATTACGGCTTCCCAAATCTGACCTTCTTGCAATTCGCCATCGCCTGTTAAACAATACACTAAATTATTTTCTTTGTTCAATTTTTTTGTAAGTGCAGCGCCAATTGCTACTGAAATACCTTGACCAAGTGAGCCACTTGCAATTCTAATTCCTGGCAAACCTTCGTGTGTTGTAGGATGTCCTTGTAATCTAGAATTTATATGTCTAAATGTTCCTAATTCTTTTACATCAAAATAACCTCTGCGAGCCAATACTGAATAAAATAACGGAGAAATATGTCCATTCGATAAGAAAAACAAATCTTCATTGGTACCATTCATGTTAAAATTGGTATCAACTTTCATGATTTCAAAATAAAGTGCCGTAAGATAATCTGTGCAGCCCAAAGAGCCACCTGGATGTCCAGATTTACATTGGTGTACCATGCGTACAATATCGCGTCTTACCTGTGAGGCTACTTTATTTAACTCTGCTATTTGCATTTTCTAATTTTTTACAAAAATATTAAAAATAAAGCATAGAAAAAATTAAATATGTATGAAATAGACTGTTTTTAATATTGAATTGTAAATATAAAATGATTAATCAATAATTCTATTTTTTAAATCCATACGCCACGCTTCCTAAAAATATTATCACCTTCTGACTTATACAAAAATAAATATGTTTGTATGTTGGAAAATAAGGTATTTAGGCGACTGGTCATAAGACCTGTTGAGGGCGAGGTAAATAAAAGTACAAAATAATTAATCCTTGATACAACGCACACTAAAGCCATGGCGGTCATTGGCGTAGTCTCTGAAGGCACCCGAATAATTGTAATCCAGACTGCGGTACCACGCAGCGTTTGTACCGCTCTTTGTTGAAGACCAAAAGTAGGTGGTGGAGCTAATAGAGAAGAACGATTCATAGTAGTAACTGAAGTTACCTGCAGGAAGACCTGTAAAGCCACTACTATTGGTGTTGGTAATGCCTGCAAAAGCTGTCCACAAAGTGGTAGCTTTCATTTTATCGCCTGCTACACTTTCGCCACCTAAATAAGTAGTAAGTGTTGTCCATTCTGCATCGGTAGGTACATGCCAGCCAGCAGGTGCCAATTTGCCCGTGTTTACTGCGTACCAATTGTACAATTTGCCGTAGGTGGTATTGTTGGCTGCATTGTTATCATAAATAGCATACGCACCATTAGTTGTTGCTTGCCAAGCAGCAACGCTTAAGCCAGTTGGTATTGCTGTGCCATCATTATATCGTGTAGTTTTTAGGTTTTCTACCATCCAAGTTTGTGTGCCTATTTTTACAGTATGGTATATATTGCCATCTATATCTGTAACGGTTTCGCTACCATCATCTTCAACCTTAAATATAATTGATTTGGAAAACTTAGCTTTATATTTGTTATCCGTTGCAATAGCATAAAGGGAGTGATAGCCTTTAGATAATGTATTAGCAGGAATAATAAAATGGTTAAGGTCAGCATCTACTCCTGCTACTTTTGTACCCTGCTTAATGCCATCAAGGAACAAACTCACAGAAAGTATAGAACCATCTATATCATAAGCATATATAGAAACATTAATATTTTCAGAACTAGGAATTTTGTCACCATCTAATGGAGTGGCAATGAAACACTGAGGAACTTCGTTTTGTGGCGTTGGAGGTTTTGGAATTGTATTTGTATTAGAAGTAGGGCTTGGTGGAATATATTCATTCTCCTTTGGTTCATAGCGATCCGAAGTTGGGCTTTCGCGAAAATCATTATAATTGACATCTACGCCACCCCGTGTTAGACTCTTAATCTCATTATTAAGGGACTCTATACCATCTCTTAGAGAATTACTAAACAAGCCAAAAGTACTTCTGTCCGTTCCTGCAGTAAACTCATTCAACCATGTTTGGAAATTTTCAACCCGAGTGTGTATATCTTTTTCCAATTGTTTTATTCCTAAAAAATCAAACTCTATTGGTGGCTCCTCCTCTGTTTTTCTTGCTCCATCTGTATCTTCGTTAATATCAAAACTATAAGATTCAATAAATACATCTGTTTGGTTACTCCAATTATAATCAAAGAAATTTATTGTTAATAGGCTATCATCTTCGTCTATTTTATTTACACTACCTAATTTAGTACCGTTTTTTAAGCTTGGGTATGCTAAATATATCTTTTTATTTTCGTCCAATATATAATTGTATACCGTATCTGAATTTTTATTTTCTAACACAATACTTTTTATTTCTTTTGGAATGCCCTTATCATTATAACTTCCATAGAAATGCGTTTTATATTGTGTTTCAGCATCATACACATCTGCCAATAAGCCATCTTCTTTGTTGGCTTCATCTTTATAAATGTTCACGTTAGGCTGTGCATTATTTATTGTTTTATCTTTCTTACAAGCAAAAACAAAGAGGGCAAATAATAAAATTGAAATTAGTTTTAAATTTTTCATAGCATTAGCATTTTAATTTAAAAGTAAAGCTAATTATTTTATTTAAAACAATGCAAATATTTTCAAATGTTTTTCTAATTGCAGCAGCATTAAATATAGAGCCAAAAGATTTGTTTGATTTCAGTATTTTGGCAGAAGAATAAATTTGTGTATTTTCTTATTTATGAATAACTTTGTAGTACAAAACTTTTATTAAATGAAAATAGGAGATAAAGCACTAATAGACCCAAAAGTTACAGGTTTAAGTAATTGGATAGAAGGTATTATTATAAAAATTAGAAACAATCCATTTTTAGGTAAAGAAATTGCTATAAAAGATAGCAATGGAAATATTTTTTTTGATGCTGTGAAATATTTTAAAATAGTAAGTCAATAAGAAATGTTTGCTATTAGTTTCGACATGTTAATTGCCGATTTAAAAGATAATTATGGTGAATCTTACAATAATGCTTATTATGAAATAAGTGTTGTTTTAGAAGAATATGATTTTTATAGAGCACAAGGAAGTGTTTATCTGTCTGAAAAAAATGATATGGCAAACCTAACCAAGGCTATGATAAAACTAAAAAGCATAGAATGGTTTAGAAAATCCGTAAGAGACATTAGAGCTTTTAAAGTAGAAGATTGGTCAAACTTCACTGATTTTATGAAAGAAGATGAATAGTATTTTTATAAATAATAAGATATTATACACAAAACCTAAATGAATTATTCACGTTCCAAATAACACAAAGGATTCTAAAATATCGTTGCTAAATTATTTATCTTTGTTTTATGTATGATTTTTTAGTAATAGGTTCTGGTATCGCAGGACTAAGTTTTGCGCTGAAAGTAGCAGACAAATACCCAGAAAAAAAAGTATTAATTCTGACTAAAGCTAATGAAGACGAAAGCAACACAAAGTATGCACAAGGTGGAATTGCTGTGGTTACAGACTTTGTAGTAGATAATTTTGAGAAACATATCCAAGATACACATATTGCAGGCGATGGCTTGTGTAACCCAAAAGTTGTTGACTTTGTAGTTAAAGAAGGTAGACAAAGAGTAGATGAATTAATAAATTGGGGAACAAGGTTTGATAAAGACAATGATGGTGATTATAAATTAGGAAAAGAAGGTGGCCATTCAGAATTTAGAGTATTACACTACAAAGACATCACTGGTTGGGAAATTGAACGTGCTTTATTAGAAAAAGTACATCAATATCAAAATATAGAAATTAAGCAACATTTCTTTGTTATTGACTTAATTACTCAACATCACTTAGGTAGAATACTTACAAGAGTATCTGAAAACATACAATGCTTTGGTGTTTATGCATTAAATAAAGAAACAAACCATATTGAAAAAATATTAAGCAAGATAACTGTTTTGGCAACTGGTGGATTTGGACAAGTGTATAGAAGTACAACCAATCCAGTAATTGCAACAGGAGATGGCATTGCTATGGTATATAGAGCAAAAGGTAGAGTATCTAACATGGAGTTTGTGCAATTTCATCCAACAGCATTGTACGAACCAGATGTGAGCCCAAGTTTTTTAATTACAGAAGCTGTGCGTGGCGATGGTGGCATTCTAAAATCTAAGAATGGCGAAGAGTTTATGAAAAAATATGATAAACGAGAGTCGCTTGCACCACGTGATATTGTAGCAAGAGCCATAGATAATGAAATGAAAATTCGTGGAGAAGAATGTATGTACCTAGATTGCAGACACATGGACTTTGATAATTTCATTCATCATTTCCCAAATATTTATGAAAAATGTAAAAGTGTAGGTATAGACATTACAAAAGATATGATACCTGTTGTGCCAGCAGCACATTATGCTTGTGGTGGCATTACCATTAATGAAAACGGACAGACATCAATCAATAATTTGTATGCCTGTGGCGAATGCACCAATTCTGGATTGCATGGTGCCAATCGTCTTGCATCTAATTCTTTGTTAGAAGCAGTTGTGTTCTCACATAGAATTGCAGAACACGCAATAAATAACATACTCAATATTACTATTGATGAAAATAAATTTCCAGAATGGGATGCAACAGGCACCAGCGAACCAAAAGAAATGGTATTGATAACACAAAGCATGAGAGAACTCAAAGACATTATGAGTAATTATGTAGGTATTGTTAGAAATAATATAAGATTAAGTAGAGCTTCTGGTCGTTTATATTTACTATTCAAAGAGTGTGAGGAAATGTATAATACCACCACAATTTCGCCACAATTGATGGAATTAAGAAATTTAATAACTATTGGATATTTAATTACAAGAAGTGCGTTATTAAGAAAAGAAAGTAGAGGTTTGCATTATACAACAGACTACCCACAACATGCTGAATTTACTGAAGATACTGCGTTATAAAACATATAAATTATGCTGCAACATCCCATTGTTTTATTAGTTCAAAATATTGAAAGCTTATATCCTAAGGAAATTCAAAAGCACTTTAGCATAATAAAAAAACAACGTTCAGAAAAATTATATAAATTAATTGCTCAAGCAAAGAATGATGAGCAACTAGAAAAAACATTATTGTTTAGGAAACTTTTTGGCAAAGCATATACTGAAAAAAATGATTATTTGTGGCGCAACGAAATTCGCTTGCTAAAAGAAGAATTAGAATCTTTCTTAATTCAAAAAGAACATGAATTTATATCAAAGAACAATGAAGCTTATAATCAATGGTTGTTAGTACAAGCATATGACAAGATGAAGTATTTGCAAGGCATTACAGAAAAATATGAAAGCTTAGTAAATGAAAAACATGAATATGCATCTTATCATTATGCCTTAGATGCACAATTTATTTTATTACAAAATCTACAACATATTACACCAGACGTTACAAAACGAATGGAAGCTTATCCAAAATATATTGAAACTTGGAAAGAATTACTAAAAGACAGTTTTGCCGTAGATAGTGCACGTATCAATTTGTCTATTGCACAATTCAATTGGTTGTGCAATGCACATCAAACAGAGATTGTTACACCAGCTTTAGATGATTATTTTACTGGAAAATTGAATGAAAATAATTTGAGTGTTTTCTTTAATAATTTTGGCAAATCATATTATCCAGAATTAGAACTAAAATTAGCAAGCTTTGATAAAGCAATTAAAGCAATAGAGATTGTAACTCAAAAAAATGCCCTGTACAACGAACACAGCATAATTATACAGATGGCATTAGGCAAAGAGCTTTCTTCTAACGGACACTTTGCTAAAGCACATGAAATATTGAGTAAAATAAAACCAACGATTGATAAAGACTTTGCAAAACACAGAACCGTTTTTTATGTAAATTATGTGACAAACTTGGTTAAAAACAAAATGTTTAAAGAAGCATTATATGTCTTAGAACATGAATTTACAACAGATAATCAATTGTATAAAAATATGTTGTTGCAAAGTAGACTATTGTGTTATTTATATTTAAAAGATATAGATAATTTATCTACATATATATCTTTTGATTTGGATACAGCACCATTTCCTCAAAACTATATGCTAAAAGTAATAAAGTCTGCATATTTTTATTTATTACAAGAATATGATACTGCGTTGAGTATTATTAATAGTCTAATCCAACCTAAATTTGCAGATGGAATCATGAAGTTTTATAATCCAATTACATTACTGTATAAGAAATTATATACCATCACTCAAAAGAATGTTTTACAAAAAAATTGGTCTGAAAAAGACGTGCAAGCACTACAAACTATGATTATAGATTTTGAAGCAACTTGCGACCCAGAAATAAAATTAGTTTCCATTTATACTTGGTTAAAGATAGAAATTGAAATAAATATTGCCAAAAAACAAGCATAAGGTGTTGTTTTAATTAATTTATTATCAAAGGATTATAAGATATTTTTTAATAATTCCTCTCACAAAACACATTTTTTTCATTTTTTTTCAAATTCTGTTTGATACAACTTTGTATCAATAAAAAATAAAACTATGAAAAATCTAATCTTTATGCTGTTGTTTACAATAAACGGAATTATTGCTGTCGCTCAAGACAACAACACAATTAAAACAAATGCAACTTGCCAACTTGGACAAGAAAGAATCATTAAAGAACTAAAACAATTGGATGGTGTATTTGATGTAAAATTTGATGTGCAAGGTACAATTACATTAGACTACAGTTCTGATGGAACACCTTACAATGATATTGTACAGAAGATAACAGAATGTGGTTTTACTGCAAATGGCATTGCACCAAAAGGTGGCGATAAAAATTTATGTAAAACAACTACTATACAAAAAACAAGCACAAAGTCAAAATCAACAAAATAATAGTATTATATAATTAAAAAAACAAATCATGAAAAATTTATTAAGTTTAATTTTAATCGTTTTAGTTGTACTTTCTTCATGTAACAAAACAGAAGAAAACATTCAACCAGAAAAATGGCAAACTACAAGATTAGTTAACGCCAACTTAAGTACGTCTGGTTATTTATATTCTCTAGATTTTTATCAAAAGAAAGGTAATGAATGGCGTATTTTACAATTTGAGCCAGATGACTATATTACTTTCTTAAATATAGATTCATTAGCAACTACAGATTATAATTTACCTGTAAAAAATGAAAATGCTTTTATAACAAGCAATATAGAACTCTTCAATATACAAGAAGATAAAATTTATTTCCCATATAAAGCAAAATGGCTAATTGGCGATCCTGTGTTATTCAATGAAAATAAATCTTTTAGTGAACAATTTCCAGATCTGCCAGCTACTTGGAAAAACGCAAATAAAATAACCACAGCAACTTATTCGTATGAAAAAGCATATGATAATAATGACAAGGTTCCAACATATATCTTTTATGATTTTACAAATCAAAAATATGTGTATTATGCTATTAAAAATGGGACAGACTTAGTAATAGAAAAAAACTTAACAGACTTGCTACCATACTCTAATCTTATAGATTGGACAGGTATTGATGCAGTAACGTGTACCAACTCTTCAGATGATGCAGACTTTTATTATTTCTTTGATTTTGATGCACAAAAAATGTATGTACTTAACAGAACAGGAAAGAATACCAACAAACCTAAGTTCGAATTAGATCCAAATAATATTGTAAATCTATCCGAATCTTTTTTTCAAAAATCTATACCAAACCAAGATAGAGTAGCATACGATTTTAGTAAATAAAATATTAAAATAAAAAGTTATGAAAACATACACAAAATTTATTTCAGCATTGGTACTTACCATATTAATAGTATCCTGTAAAAAAGAAAGCACAACACAAAAAACTGTTGTTAATTTAAAAGGGGAAATTGCACCATCACTTGCTATGCAAAAAGATGGTATTATTGAATTTTATGATTTAAGAGATGCTAATAATCCTCAAAAAGCAGCCTTTAATGTCGTGGGAACAACTGCAGATAAATTACAATTACAATATGTAAAAAGTAGACCAATCGGTAGTAAAACAATAAAAGCAAATTACGGTGACTTAAATAATTATTCCAATAATGAAATTTATTTAGCAGATAAAAATTGGCCAAACTGGACAAATATTTCAGTTGTAGGAAATTGGTTAGTTATGAATAATGATAGTACCAATCAACTCTATCCAGCTTATCAAGAGACCGAAGGTATTTCTAAAATTTATACCTATACTTCTATGTTTAATAAATTTTCTGGTTTGGGCAACTGGGCAACACCAGGTACTATTAATGGTTGTATTGAAGTCTATGAAAGCTATAATAAAACATACTATAATGCAATAAATAATACAAGAAATGCTTTCTTCTTTAATTTCAGAACTCAAGAATATTTATTTGATTATGATATAAATGATGCTGGCAGGCATTATACTGGATATAAAATAACCGATTTAGTAAAAAAACCAAATGGAAATATGGATACAGATCCTATAGATTGGACAAAAGCTGATTTTGCATTTGATATTTCATATGGTCCTAGTTACACAGATATCAAATACAATGGAAAAAAAGTAACAGTTTTTGTATTTGTTGATTTAGACACCAAAACCTATGCTGCTTTTGTAAGAAACACTGAAGATGATGCTATAAATGGCGCAGACAAAGCAAGACAAACATTACTCACTACATCTTGGCAACCTTTGAGCAATTTATTTAAAGGTTGGGATTTATAACCAAAAGGATAAATTAATAAAATAATATATAATTAAATAGCAAATTATGAGAAATTTATTAAGTTTAATTTTAATCGTATTAGTTGTATTATCTTCTTGCAATAAAGCAGAAGAAAACGTTCAACCAGAAAAATGGCAAACTACAAGTTTAGTAAACGCCAACTTAACTACGCCTGGTTATTTATATTCTCTAGATTTTTATCAAAAGAAAGGTAATGAATGGCGTATTATACAATTTGAACCAGACGATCATATTCATTTCTATATGGTAGATTCATTGGCACCAACAGAATACACTCTACCTATCAAAAATGAAAAAGCATTTATGACAAGCAATGTAGAATTGTTCAACATACAAGAAGATAAAATTTACTTTCCGTACAAAGCAAAATGGTATTTTGGAGATCCTGTTTTATTTAATGAGAAGAGATCTTTTAGTGAACAATTTCCAGATTTGCCAACAGCTTGGAAAAACGCAGACAAAATAACCACAGCAACATACTCACGTGAAAATGCTTATGATAATAATGGCAAAGTTCCAACCTATATCTTTTATGATTTTCCAAATCAAAAATATGTGTACTATGCTATTAAAAATGGTACAGATTTAGTAATAGAGAAAGACTTATCAGATTTGTTGCCATATTCGAATCTTATAGATTGGACAGGCATTGATGCTGTAACATGTAACAATTCTGATGCTAATGAAGACTTCTATTATTTCTTCGATTTTGATGCACAAAAAATGTATGTGCTTAGCAGAACAGGAAAGAATACCAACAAACCTAAGTTCGAATTGGATCCAAATAATATTGTAAATCTATCCGAATCATTTTTTCAAAAATATATTACAAATCAAGAGAAAGTTGCATTTGATTTTAGTAAATAATAAATATTTCAAGAACCATAAAACTATAAAAAACTATGTGTACACATCTAAAACCAATTGAAGATTTTCTAAAATCTAAAGGATATGTAGAAACCTACCGTGGGCAAGTATGGTCAAATAATTGTAGAGAATGGATTTACTTTAATACTATACTTCAACCAAAAGAATTAATAACACAATTCAAATTAGGAAGTTTTATTACTATTCACGATTATGAAGATATAAAAGTTGGTTCTGAATTAGGATTGGAATGTACCTTATGCAAAGATGCGATAATGGGTTATCATCCAAGCTCTGCCTATTCAAAAGAAAAATATCAGGTGTACTAAAAAACCATTTTTAAAATATTAAAATAAAAACATACTATGTTGGCAATAGAACAATATGCAACAATATATCTGCCTATGATGGCAGCAGCTGGAAATCCACAACAAGAAGAAAGTATCTGTAATAACAATGGAATTACAATAGCACAATGGAACGAAGCAAAAGATTTTTATACTAAGAAAATGATGGATCCAATGGATATGGGAAAAACTGCCATGGCATTTTCCGCTGCTATGCAAGCAGCACCAGCAGTCTCTCAACCATCTTTTACACCAGCCAATTTTGTTGTCGCAAATCTAAGTATTTATATTAATGAAAATGATATTCAATTTGTCGAGTTTTTAAACAAAGCATCAAAACAACATATTGTATTACAATTAGGCTTTGAAGTTCATGATGATTTTGAAAAAAATTATATTAATGGACGAGTATATATTTCTATCAACGAGCCAAAATATAGTTTGTATGGTGGCGTAGCAAAAGTAGAGTTAAGTAGTAAAGAAGTAAAATTCATTTTTGATGATGAAGGCAAAGAAAGAATGAAATGTGATAGCATCACAGCCTACTTAGATATCAATGCAAAATATTATAATTACTTGAAAAGAAAAATGAAATTCATGTATAAAAATATTTTAGAGATACAAGAAGAAGCATTGCCAGAAACGTATGAAATAAATGGTATTTCTTTTAAAGACAATTGGTCGGCATTTACAAATGGTGCCATGAAAATTAGTGTTCGCCCACACCTAGAAGAAATAAAAATATCTGGAAAATACCCACAAGTTGTGTTTGTAGATTTCATGTCATCTACAATTGGACAAGATGCAAATGAGTTAGCATTACTAAATGAGATGGAAGCCTGTTTGATAGATACATTAGAAAAAGACTTGGCTGCTGTTCTTACATTTCATGTAAGCTATGCAGAAAAACGCCGCTATTTCATATATACTTATTTAAGTCAGAATGATTTTATGATTCGTATTAATGATGCATTTAAGTTATTACCACAATTGCCCTTACAATTTAGTGGCGGAATTGACGAAAAATGGGAAAATTACAACAATTGTTTAGCTGACTTAATTGAAAATAGATAGTTGGTTATAAACTAATTATGACAAAAATATATAAAACAACTCTCACAAAACCTAAAAATATAAGTTGTAATAGTATTCAGTTAGAATAATCTTTGTAATACAAATAAAAAAATATTATTCACTAAAAACAAACAAAAATGAAAACACTTAAAAAAATCAGTATGTTGCTATTGTTATCTATAAGCATGTTCTGCATCAGTTGCAGCAAAGATTCTGAGAATGATACAACAAATCCAGACACTACATTCAATAAGAATAACTATACAGAATACCTTATCTGCAAAGCAGACGGCGTACAATATGCGGTTGGAAACAATAGTAAGATTTCTGTTGCTCTTGTCAAGTTTATATTGTCAGGAAACTTGTATGTAAATGCTTCAAATGGTGAGTTTGTTCCAGGTAATGTGGCACCAATGCAAATCGAACTTCAATTCAAATCTTTTAGTAAGACTGTTGCTAAGAACTATGACATACCAACAAATTATCCTACACTAATACTAAAGCTAAATGGTACAGACGATCATTATACTACAGATAATGGCAAATCTACAGTACAAACAAATGCTTTACGTGTTACAAAAATTGAAGATGGTTATATGTATGGTACATTCGACTTTACTGCGTACGATGAAACAGATAAAACAAAAAGCATAAAAGTAACAGACGGAGAATTTAAAGTAAAAATACCTGATTAATTTATCATACAAAATCATAAAATTATGAAAAATCTAATTTATCTTATTAGCATCGTATGTATCTCATTTACTGCTTGCAAAAACAAAACAAAACAAAGTAAAATGGCTGAAGATATACTTCAGGAAGCACACGAAACCACTGCTATTATTGCCAAAGAAGGAAAGGGAAAGATAAGCTTACAATATGGTGATGGCAAAACAATGGAAATTAATGGCATTTGTGGTGCTATTACAACCATGAGTACTATAATGGTAGCAGTACGAGATGATAAGGTGCCAGCAAAAGTATTTACTATCAGTTTTGCTACCGAAAAACTACCAGATGTAACTACTACCTATACTATTCTTGGGTCAACGTATGATGTAAAAGGTACCAATGCGGTATCTATTGGTTTTGCAGATTTTTCTGATGCTGTAAAAGCAAGTTGGGACAGTGATAAAAAAACAGGTAAGTTAGATTTTGTAGTAAATGGCAATGAAATAAAATGCACATTTAGTAATCTTCCATTACAACCAAATACATTGATCAATAATGATGAATTTGATACTCCAGCAACTGTTTCAGGAGAGTTAACTATTTATAAAAATTAAAAATATATATCATGAAAAAATTAATCTTATTACTCATCTCAGCTATGCTGTTTTTATCATCATGTAAAAAAGATAATTCACTACTTGGCACAAGATTAAAAACTTTTACATTTAAAAGTTCACTTATAGAAGAAAAGAGTACAATTCAGTACAACAGTTTTAATAAAGTTGACAATGTAAAAGTTGAAAAGAATGGTGCACACATATCTACCAAATATTGCATTTACAAATCAGACCATTCATTAGATAGTATAATAATAAAAAATGCTACAGGTACTATAACAGAAACTATAAATGTGGAATGTACCAATTACAAAGTAACAAGATATACATCAGAATCATTTGACATACAAATTAACTATAACAACAACGGTACACTTAATCAACTTAAATCTGATAAAATCACTTTGGGCTTTGCCTATACCAGCGATACTGTATCTATTAGTAAAAAAGAGGTAGGTAACCCAACAATATCTTTAATATTTTATACTATTCGAAAAGATATAAAGAATCCATTTTATATTACAGGATTTGAATCTGAAATGTATATTGTTTTAGGCGCTCTATTGTCTAACACACACACTCCATATACAGCCTTTACATCCTATGCAGAATCCAAACTGTTCACATCTGGAAATATATCATTTACCTATGAAGGCAACTTTAATGGTTATCCTTTAAAACGCTTTTTTGATGATGGATTTACAGAAACCTTTACCTATGAAGAATTTTAATTTATAAATCTCAAAATTATTATATCATGAAAAAAATACTAATCTTACTTCTAATGGTTTCTTTCGCCTTTATTGCTTGCGAAAAACCTATAAAAACTATATTTGATAAAAAAGGCACACGATTAAAAACATATACAAGTTATCTATATAGATATGACGACAATCCTGTTGATTTCTCAAATGGCAATAAATTTATACCATATTACAATGGATTTAACAAGATTGATAGCGTTCAAATATTAAATAGTGATGATGCACATATAGCCACCTACAGATGTATCTATAATGCAGATAAAACCTTAGATAGTATATATTCATTTTCTGCAATATTTGGAGTTATTTTAGAGCGATTCAATGTTGAATGTGATGGCAATGGTAGAATTATTCTTTTAGATACACAACCAGGTACAGCTAGTGGTAAAGAAGTCATTACTTACAACAGTGATGGTACGGTACATACAGAATCTTATAATGATATTGTTCTAAGGTACGAATACTTTGAAGATAGTGTGAATATATATGAAAAATTTGAAACACGTCCTGAAGTCTTACATCAAAAAATAAAATTTTCCCAAACAATAAAAAACCCATTTTATATTAATCAGTTTGATAAAGAAGCATATATTATGCGCTATCTAATTATTCCTTCATGGAATTTAGGATTGTTTCCTATGGCTGTAACAGAAATTGAAACAATAGGTAAGTCAACTAGAACACTCAACTATTCAGGTTCATTTAATGATTATCCATTAGAGATGGTAGATAATTTTGGCGGTGAAGAAATCTTTACTTATGAAGAATTTAAATTATTAAAATAAAAAATATACATCATGAAAAAGATACAATTTATACTAATCACATTTTCATTATTATTTTATGCATGCGACAAAGAAGAGGTAATTAAGAAAACAAGACTAAAATCTTATACTTTTTCAAGAGATGGCGTGAATATTAATTATACAATATACTATAATAGTTTTAATAAGATTGATAGTACAACTACATATTTTGGTAATAACCATTATTTAACCATTCGTTGTATTTACAAAGCAGATAAAACAATAGATAGCATTGGGCATAGACTTTATTCGCATGATCGATATGATGATATAGATGTAACCTATAATAATATAAATAAGATTGCTTCTATACCAGCAATGCATAAAAGCTATTATTATGATGCAAATAATAAAATAAATCAAATAACAATAGAAGGTATTTCAAATAATTATGAATATAATGATGATAGTCTTTTGGTGTATATGCAACCTATAGATGAACCAGATTTGATGTTGTATAAAAATGATAAAATAGCTAAATCCATCAATAATCCATTTAATATTATAGGATTAGAAAATGAATTGCCTATTATATATGAGCTTTTAGGATTCTCAAACGTAATGTATCCATTTTTAAGTCATGCAATAGCTTCTTCATACAATGAAGAAACTGGAGAAGAAATCATCTATAACTATGAAGGCAGCATTAATGGCTATCCATTAAAACTAACTTATGAAGATATTACTCAGACTTATACTTACGAAGAATTTTAATTTACTAATACAATAAATATAATATCATGAAAAAATTAATTTTATTATTCATCACAGCAATGCTCTTTTTATCATCTTGTAACAAAGATGAAGTAAAAAAAACGGAATCTAAACCAAGTGAATTTGTTTTAGATTCCATTCAACGAGATTTTACAAGAGAAATTTCAAATGGGTCAAATGGTCAATTTGCAGTTGGTTACGACTTCTGGGTTACCGACAGTGGTGTTATTAACCAACTTGCGTTAATAACACCATCAACAGGAAGCTATAAGGTTTATATTGAAAATACAGATACTGAGAAAAAAGATTCTGCTACTATCAATATTACAGTTGCAGACACTGGTAAAGTTATTTACAAAAGTATTAATCCTATGATTGCAAATGCAGGAGATTATTTTCGTATTTCATTTAATGACTTAGACAAACCACAATATCAATATATAAAAGCAGGTGGAATGAATCATTTATATGGTCATATACGTTTAAAATGGTATGTTTTTCAACAAACAACTTCGTCAGTTGTAGGTTCCCCTTTTGGTCATTCTATGGATTACACTTTTGGTGGTGTTGGATTTACTTATATAAAAAATTAACAATATATAAACACAATACCATGAAAAAATTACTTTTCTTACTTATCTCTGCAATACTCTTTTTATCATCTTGTAAAAAAGAAGCAGCTCAAAAAAACACAAGAATAAAAACTTATGAAGTAAAATATTTAACTCTTGACCCTTTAAAACTAATATTTAGTTATAATAGCTTTAATAAAATCGATAGCATTGAAATTTTAATTAGTGGTACAAAACAATTAACTTATTATTGTAAATATAAATCAGACCATTCTTTAGATAGCCTAATAAATACATATGGTGCAAATCGCATTGCAAGAAAAGTTGAATATGAAAATTTTAAAATAAAAAAACTTGGTAACTATACCATCACTTACACTAATAGTGGATTTATCAATACATTTACAAACGATACTTATTTATATAGATACGAATACTCAGGTGATAGTATTATGACCTATCAAAAGATTGGGAATGATCCAGAACAACCTGAAAAAATATATAAAATTTCATCAAATATAAAAAATCCATTCTATATAAATGGCTTCACAAATGAATTCTCTTTATTTAGTTGCATACAATATGAGCTTGAAGCGTATGTAACAGATGATTTATTTGCACCATATTGTGTAACAGAAATTAATTTAGGTTCACAAAAAACTACCTATAATATTGATGGTCTTTTTAATAATTATCCATTAAAAGAAACCGTAAGCTATAGTACTTCTAGTTTTATTACAACTATGAAATTTACTTACGAAGAATTTTAAACTATAAACACAATATCATGAATAAATTACTTTTCTTTCTCATCTCAGCAATGCTCTTCTTATCATCTTGTAAAAAAGAAGAAGTAAAACAAAAAAACACAAGATTAAAAACTTATTCTTTTTTAGGAATGGCTTATACCATAACATATAATAGTTTTAATAAAATAGACAATTTAAAGGTTGTTAATGGTACAAATATTTCCTATACCTATTGTAGATATAAAGCAGACCATTCTTTAGATAGCATAATATTGTTTAATGTTGATGGAAACGTATATCGTAGTATTGACGTTGATTGTTCAAATTTTAGAATAACAAAGTATGATGACAATGTAATTACCTATAATAGTAATGGCAATATCAATACTATAACTAATTTTTATTATTATTATGGCGATTTGCATTATCAATACAGTGGCGATAGTTTAATGATATATAATAGTTCTGATATATTGATTGATAAATATCAGATTTCAACAAGTATAAAAAATCCATTCTACATTACTGGATTTGAAGCTGAACGATTTGTATTATATTATCTGTTAGACTATGCCAGCCCTTTGTCTTCTGCATTATTACCTTATGCTGAAACTAAAAAATATCTTGAATCAGTATATACTAATTATACATACGAAGGAAATTTTAATGGTTATCCATTAAAACGATATTTAGGCACAAATACTGAATATGTAGAAACTTTTACTTATGAAGAATTTTAATTACAAAAAACATTAACTATAAAATTATAGTCTTATACTATAATACTTTACACTTTCAATAAAAAAGCGAAGCCTTTCGGGCTTCGCTTTAATGTTTATTATCTACAAATATAAAACCTATTTTACTTGTACTGTTGTTTCTTCATTTATCCAACATTTGATGGTGTAAGGTGCACCTACTTTAAGTTTCTTTGCGTTTACTTCAGTAATTGTTGGCAAATATTGTTTGTATGTTGCTAATAAATTGCTTGCTTCTTTTTTCACATCATCATCGCCATATTCTACTGCTTTTCTAAAATTATCGAATGCTGGCCACAATACTATTTGTGATTGGAAACCTACGCCTGGTCCACACAATTTTCCGCTTGATGCATATAAATAGCCTATTAATAAATATGCTCTTGCATTGTTTGGTTCATATTGTAATGCTGTTCTTGCTAAAGTTCTTGCTGTTTCAAAATCATTTTTATCAGTTTTCATATTTGCTAATAACAAGTACAAACCAGCAATTTTTGATGAGTCTTTTTCGTTTTTTATTGCATTCTCATACAATGTATATGCTTCAGCTTCTTTATTAGATTTCATATAGATGTTTGCCAATCTAATAGCATAGCTATAATTTGGATTTAATTGATTTAGTTTTTGTAACAATGTAACGTTGAAAGCACTATCAGCACAACCTTTTGTTTTGTTGTACACATTTTCAACTGTTGCTAAATCATTAGGTTTTTCGTTATATTTTTTCATATAAATCTCCATCAATTTTGCACAGTCAGATGGATCTTCTTTGTTTGCAAAATTTTGAATATATATTTCATCTATTGATTTCTTTGCATCTTCGTAGCTAGATTTATATGAATCATTTTTAGCTATATTTTTATCTAATATTGCTACTAGTTCATTATATTTTTTAGTTAATGCGTCTTCTGTAATTTGTCCAGCACCATATTCATAGTTCAATAGATTAAAATATGTACGAATAGCCAATGGATATCTACTTGATATTTGAATTGATTTTTCAAGTGCTTGTTTGGCTGCTGGCACATCATTTTTGTAGGTAATGATTGCTTGTGCTTTTTTTGTACCAAGCACAAAATCTTCGTTTCCATGACATACAATCCACTTGTCATACATTTCTAACAATGTGTCTGTATATTTTGCTTTTAGCGTAGCATCTGTTGTTTTTTCAATTTTCTCTTTTAGAATTTCTTCTCCTTCATAAAAAATAATTGAAGAAAGTCCTGGAGCTTTATCATACAGTGTACGCCAGTATGGATATGCTTTTTCAAAATCGTGTTTTTTGTAAAACTGTTTGTAGTAAAAATAGACTGGAGCTGTTTTTAAGCTATCTCCATCTATGTGTTTTGGACAATTGTTAGCTTTTGCATTTAAAAATGCTGCAAAAATGAATACAATAATTGCAATTTTTTTCATCTACTTTTTAATTTTTTTTAGAAATATTTGCGTTTAACAAACCATTTATCATTCAATGAGAATCCTACTTTTAGCCTAACGAAGTTTTCTTGTACTAAATTATTATTCGTTGTGCCTCTCTTTCCAATCTGCAATCCGATATTAAATGGATACGTAATATATGATTGCGTAAAACCTTCATTGCTTGAGAATCTATTAAACATCGGTATACCTACTCCAAAGTCTATGCCAAATTCTTGAATATCGTTGTTATTAATTGTAATATTTGTTTTGCTGTAATAAAATCCTGCTCTATATTTTAGTTTAGAAAAGAATTTATTGTACTTGTTTATGTTAGGAATAATTTCTCCACCAAAGCCTATTTTCCAACTGTTTGATAGTTTTGATGTTTCATTATCTTCAAATCCTCTGTACTTGCTCCAAGGTTGGTATCTGAAATCAAATCCAATTTTGTATTTATAATCTTGATAGAAAATTGCGCCTACATTAATTGCTGGTGGAATGTACACATCTAATTGGTCTAGGTTTTGAATGCTAATTGTATCTGGCACAAATTGTTTCCAATAATTTGTATTGCCACTCAATGTGTATACATTCTGTAAATATGTTTGGTTCTCTACTTTATCATTAATAAAATCTGCTAATGATTCATTTAAAGCTCTAGTTCCCAAAATTTGGTTGGAGAAACTTCTAAGTTGGTTGGTTTGGCTTTGGCTTTTATTTAATGAAATTGGTGAGTTTGCAGAAACGCCAAAATCTATTTTATATGGTTTTAAAGTATCTTTTTTATTTTTAATACTCAATGTGTATTGTGCACCAAAATCTAAGTTAATTTGTTTTACTTCTGTTGCAGATTTTTGGTATGTAGTATAGTCTGATGATGAGTATAATCCATTAATTGCAACATTTGATGCTGATACGTTTACAATTTTTCCGAAGGTATAGCCTAAAGAAAATCCAAGAGAAAGTCCTTTTACTTTAAATCCATTTCCCCAATAAACTGTATTTAGATTACCACTTCCATTTCCTTCCAACACATTTGATGTTATAGAATCTATTTGTATTGTATTTTTTACATTATAATCTTTTTTTGCATAAGGCAATAATCCAATGCTTGTTGACCAGAAATTTTTAATTGGAACAGAAAAAGATAGATAATCTAAATTGAAAGCATTTTGTTTTGCTTTTTGGGTTGATGTTTTAATATTTTCAAACACACCAGAAATTCCAGCATCAAAAGAAATAAGTTTGATGGCAGAAATTGAAGCTGGATTGAGGTAGTTTGGTCCTTCTATTCCACGATAACTTGCGCCTAATCCGCCCATCATATTTGAAGCATGATTGTTTGAGTTTGACATCAGTCCTAGTCCGTACCTACTATACATAGATGCCTCTTGTGCAATAAGTGCAACAGAAAGCATTTGTACTAAAATATATATATAAATTTTACGCATTGTATTCCAAAATATGATTTAGCCCAAGCAATGTAAGATTGGGAATTGCAAATATCTTATTTTTAAGCAAAGAAACCAAAAAATCTGCATCTCCACCAGTAATTATTATCTTTAATTTTGAAAATTTAACTTTATAGGCATCTATCATAGCATCAATTTCTTTTGCTGTTGCCACACTTGAGCCAATTGTAAGATTTTCAATAGTATTTTTCCCGATTAGGTTTTTATTTGTTTGTATTTCTACCAATGGTAGATTTTTTGTAAAATAATTCATGGCTTTAATCCTCATTTTTAATCCTGGATGTATGCTTCCACCCAGAAATTCATTTTTAGCATTGATAAAATTATATGTAATGCAAGTGCCACATCCAATTACTAAAACATTTTGTTTCGGAAATAAGTGTTGTGCTGCTGCAATCAATGCAATTCTGTCTTTGCCTAGTGTATTTTGAGTACCGTATTTATTCTTAAATGGTAGTTTTGTATGCTCATCCAAATAGATGGAAATTGGAATGTTTCTTAGTTTGTTTTTTATAATATTTGAAATGTTTGATGTTGTTGAGATAATTGATTTTTCAATTTTAAAAGCTTCAAATGCTTCATTTATTTCTATTTTATTGGTGTTTTCAAATGTATATATCTGTTCAATATTAGTTTTATTGAATATTCCGACCTTTGTTCTTGTGTTTCCTATATCAATTGCTATATTCAAAATATATATTAAATAATTATTTTTGACTCTGATTTTATAGAAATTTTACCGTTTTCTATGTGATTAATATGAACCAACCCTGGCTTTTTTCCAAGCTCAAAGCTGCCTAATTCTTGTTCCCAACCAAGAGCTTTTGCGCCATTAATAGTTGCCCAAGTTAGTAGTTTTTCAAATTCAATATAGTTGCAATATTTGAGTATCGTTTTTATTTCTTCAAAAATAGATAGTTGCCAATTTGATGTTAAACTATCTGTGCCAATACATACTTGTGCATTTGTATCTAAAAATGTTTTATAACTTGGTAGTTTATTTTCGATATATAAATTTGCATTTGGACATGTGCACCAAAATGTTTTGTCTTGATGTAGTTTTGAAAAAGTATATTCTATGTCTTCTTTGGTAGTATTTGTATTATGTACAAATAGATTTATATTATTCTTAGATAAAAAATCTAATGCGTAATAAATTGATTTTGGATATTGTGGTATTTGGTTTGTGCTGTATTGAAGTTGGTTGTAAAACTTAATAAAATTACCTGATTTATTACTAAACAACAGATCTTCATCAACTATTTCTTGATTGTGTATTGATATTGTTTTTGCTGGCGCGCCGTCAATTACATATTCAAAAAGTTCTTTAGAAACAGAATATGGTGCATGTGGTACTTTGCTTAATTTGTTTGAAAAATTAGGCTGCATTGCATTGAATACTGCATCATATTGTTGTATACAATTTGGTGTGTTGTTGGTCTGAAACAAATCAAAATACTCTACGAAAGTGTAGTATTTTAAGTTGTTCTTTTGTTTTTGTTGAAATGTATCTGTTGTATTAGAAATATCACCTACTGCTACAATGCCACTGCTTAGCATTTGTTGCTCTGCTTGTTGGATTTGTGCTTGAATAACTTCTATGCTGTGATTTCTGTTTTTTATGACTTGTCCTATAAAATCTATCAATCCTGTGCCTGTTTGTGCAACATTTTTTAGGTGTGATAGTTCTAAATGACAATGTGCGTTTACAAATCCTGGAACAATAATACCATCATAAATTTCTAACTCTGCTTCATCAAATGCTGATGCTTTGTCTATTTTTTGTATAACTAGATTTTCATCAACAACAATAACACCATTTTCTATTTTTTCTGATGTGATTGGATAGACAATATCTGCTTTTATTTTTCTATACATCAGCTTCTAGGCTAATTAATGAAACTATGCTTGTGTGGTTGGATTACCAAAGTTTAATGGAATAGAAACTTGGTCGTTTTCTTTAATTTCGCCATGCAATTGTTCAAACTTTTTTACATTTTCCATCAATGCTTTCATAAATCTTTTTGCATGTTGTGGTGTAAGTACTATTCTTGATTTTACTTTTGCTTTTGGTACGCCAGGTGCTACTCTTACAAAATCTAGTACAAACTCTTGATTAGAATGTGTAATGATTGCTAAGTTGCTGTATTCTCCTTCTGCAATATCTTCAGGAAGTTCAATGTTTATTTGATTTTGATTGTTATTTTCCATATGTCATTGAATTAAAAAGGTTGTCCGAAGACAACCTTATGTAATTAAAAAATATTTTTAGTATTCATCTTCCTCATCAGCTGCAAGTGCTGCTTTTCTTACTGCACGTTCATATTCCTTTTTATTTGCTACTGCAATATTTTGGAATGTTCTCACACCTGTACCTGCAGAAATTTTATGTCCTACAATTACATTCTCTTTCAAGCCTGCCATATTATCTACCGCACCACTAATTGCTGCTCTATTTAATACTTTTGTTGTTTCTTGGAATGATGATGCTGATATCCAGCTTTCAACACCTAAAGATGATTTTGTAATACCTTGTAACAATGGGCTTGCTGTTGCTGGCAATGCATCTCTATACTCTAGTACTTTTCTGTCATTACGTTTTAGTGTTGAGTTTTCTTCTCTGATTTGACGCATTGTAACAATTTGTCCTGCTTGGATATTTGCAGAATCGCCTGCATCTGTAACTACTTTTTTGTCAAAAATATTATCGTTTTGAGAAATAAACTCAAATTTATTTACAGTTTCTCCTTCTAAGAATTTTGTGTCTCCTGCATCTTCAATCAATACATTACTCATCATTTGTCTAACAATTACTTCGATGTGTTTGTCATTGATTCTTACACCTTGTAATCTATAAACCTCTTGAATTTCATTTACTAAATATGCTTGTAATGCATTTGGTCCTTTTATTGTTAGAATATCTGATGGTGTAATTGAACCGTCTGATAATGGCATACCTGCTTTTACAAAGTCTCCATCTTGTACTAAGATGTGTTTTGTTAATGAAACTAAGTATTTCTTTTGAACGCCATCTTTTGATGTAATTGTGATTTCTCTATTACCTCTTTTTACTTTTCCGAATGTAACTTGACCATCGATTTCAGAAACTTTTGCTGGATTTGATGGATTTCTTGCCTCGAATAACTCTTGTACTCTTGGAAGACCACCCGTGATATCTCTTACTTTACTTAAAATTCTAGGAATTTTTACCAATATTGTACCTGGTTTTACCTCATCGCCATCATTTGCAATGATGTGGCTACCTACTGGCATTGAATATGATGCAATTTCTTTACCTTTTTCGTCTGTAATTAATATAGCTGGTACTCTTTTCTTATCTCTCGACTCGATAGTTACTTTATCAATGTGACCTTTTTGCTCATCTATCTCTTCTCTATAAGTGATACCTTCAATGATGTCTTCGTATTTTACTTTTCCTTTAAACTCTGATACGATTACATTGTTGTATGGATCCCAAGAACAGATAACGTCTCCTTTTTTTATTTTCTGACCATCTTTTACATTAAGAATAGAACCATATGGTATATTGTTTGTAATTAATACTCTTTCTGCCTCATCAATAATACTTACTTCACCTGTTCTTACAATTACTACATTTCTTACTGTTCCATCTTCTGCTTCTTGTTTTACAGTTCTAATGCTATCAAACTCTAATCTACCATCAAACTTAGCTTGCATGTTAGAATCTGAAGCAACGTTTGCTGCTGCACCACCCGTGTGGAATGTACGTAATGTAAGCTGTGTTCCTGGCTCTCCAATTGACTGTGCTGCGATAATACCTACTGCATCTCCAAGTTGAGCTGGTTTATTGTTTGATAAGTTACGTCCGTAACATTTTGCACAAACACCTCTACTTAACTCACATGTAAGTACAGATCTAATTTCTACTTCTTCTATGCTAGATTCTTCAATTCTCTTCGCTGTTGCTTCGTTAATTAATATTCCCTCTTCTGCTAATAATTCTCCAGTAACTGGATCTACGATATCTTGTAATGCTGTTCTGCCTACAATTCTATCATATAATGATTCTATTACGTCCTCTCCTTCTTTTAGTGCTGCTGTTGTTAAGCCTCTAAGCGTTCCGCAGTCTTCAGCATTGATGATTACATCTTGTGCTACGTCTACTAATCTTCTTGTAAGGTAACCTGCGTCTGCTGTTTTTAACGCTGTATCTGCTAGACCTTTTCTTGCACCGTGCGTAGAAATGAAATATTCTAATACGTTCAATCCATCTTTAAAGTTAGATAAGATTGGGTTTTCGATAATCTCACCACCTGTTGAGCCTGATTTTCTTGGTTTTGCCATCAAGCCTCTCATTCCAGCTAACTGTTTAATTTGCTGTTTAGAACCTCTGGCACCAGAATCAAGCATCATGTACACTGAGTTGAATCCTTGTTTTGCAGAAGAAATTTCTTTCATTAATCCTTCTGTAATTCTTGTATCCACACGTGTCCAGATGTCAATTATCTGATTATATCTTTCATTGTTTGTAATTAAACCTTGGTTGAATGTTTGCCATACATTTTCTACTTCTTGTAGTGCTTCATTCAATAATTTCTCTTTGAAATCAGGAATAATTAAGTCATCAATATTGAATGATAATCCACCTCTAAATGCTTGTCTGTATCCTAATTCTTTGATATTATCCAAGAAATTTACTGTTGTTGGTATATTTGTTGTTGTAAGTACTAATCCAATTACATCTTTTAAGTTTTTCTTTGTAAGTAGTACGTTTACAAAACCACATTGTTTTGGTACAAATTCGTTGAATAAAATTCTACCTACTGTTGTTTCAACAATTTTATTTTGCAATACACCACCTTCTAATACTTGTGCTTTAATTTTTACCCAAGCATGTAAGTTTGCTCTCTTTTCGTTTAATGCAATTATTGCTTCTTCTGCAGAATAGAAAGTTTTTCCTTCGCCTTTTACGATATCATCACCAACTGTTTTTCTACCTTTTGTTAGATAGTATAATCCAAGTACCATGTCTTGTGATGGAATGGTCATTGGTGTTCCGTTTTGTGGATTTAGGATATTGTGAGATGCTAACATTAAAATTTGAGCTTCTAATATTGCTGCATTACTCAATGGTACGTGTACTGCCATTTGGTCACCATCAAAGTCAGCATTGAATGCTGTAGTAACTAATGGGTGTAATTGTATTGCTTTTCCTTCTATTAATTTTGGTTGGAATGCTTGTATTGATAATCTGTGTAAAGTTGGGGCACGGTTTAATAAAACTGGGTGTCCTTTCATTACATTTTCTAAGATATCCCAAACTACTGCTTCTTTTTTATCTACTAATTTTTTTGCAGATTTTACAGTTTTTACGATACCTCTTTCTAATAATTTTCTGATAATGAACGGTTTGAATAATTCCGCTGCCATATCTTTTGGTAATCCACACTCGTGTAATTTAAGTTCTGGTCCAACAACGATTACTGAACGACCTGAATAATCTACACGTTTTCCTAATAAGTTTTGTCTGAATCTACCTTGTTTTCCTTTTAATGAATCTGATAATGATTTTAATGCACGACCACCATCTGCTTTTACTGCATTAGATTTTCTTGAATTATCAAATAATGAATCTACTGCTTCTTGAAGCATTCTTTTTTCGTTTCTAAGAATAACTTCTGGTGCTTTAATATCTATTAATCTTTTTAAACGATTATTTCTGATGATTACTCTTCTGTATAAGTCATTTAAATCTGAAGATGCAAATCTACCACCATCTAATGGAACTAATGGACGTAATTCTGGTGGAATTACTGGTAAATATTGTACGATCATCCACTCTGGTCTATTTTCTGTATGTTCGTTCGCTTCTCTGAATGCTTCTACAATGCTTAATCTTTTTAATGCTTCTGATTTTCTTTGTTTTGAAGACTCATTTGATGCTCTGTGTCTCAAATCAGCAGCTAATGCAACTAAATTAATTCTTGCTAATAAGTCTCTTACGCCTTCGCCACCCATTTTTGCTATGAACTTATTTGGGTCTTCGTCTGGTAGGTGTTGGTTGTCTTTTGGTAATGCTTCTAAAACGTCTAAGTATTCTTCTTCAGTTATTAAATCTAATACTTTATACGTTTTCTTTTCTCCATTTATTGTAATACCTTCTTCTAAGATACCTGGTTGGATTACTGCAAATCTTTCATAATATACGATAGACTCTAAATTTTTTGAAGATAAGCCTAACATGTATCCTATCTTATTTGGTAAAGATTTGAAATACCATATATGAACAACTGGTACCACTAATTTGATGTGTCCCATACGCTCACGTCTTACTTTCTTCTCAGTTACCTCAACGCCACATCTATCACAAACAATACCTTTGTATCTAATTCTCTTGTATTTTCCACAATAGCATTCATAGTCTTTTGATGGTCCGAAGATTCTTTCACAAAACAAACCTTCCATTTCTGGTTTGTATGTTCTGTAGTTAATGGTTTCTGGTTTTTTTACTTCTCCAAACGAACGTTCTAAGATTACATCTGGTGAGGCTAATTTGATTGTGATTGTGCTAAAATCAGCTTTAATTTTGTTATCCTTTTTAAAAGGCATAAATAAAAATTTTTAAAATTAAAAATATTTGTTACAAAAAAATTTGCACAAAATGCAAATGAACGTGCAAAAGTACAACATATTACTTAAATAACATAAAAAACTGAAAATATTTTTTTGTTAATTGAGTTGTTTTTATGATATGTGCTCTTATCGTTGTTATTCTACTACTTGAATGCTTCTTCTACTATTTGTTTTTGTTCTTTTTCGTGTATTTTGCTAAATCCTGTTGCTGTAGATGCACTTTGTGCTCTACTTATCAGTTTTAAATTGTTTGCATTTGGATAATTTGTTAATATAAAACTCCATGCGCCCATATTTTTTGGTTCTTCTTGTACCCAAACGTACTCTGCTTTTGAATATTTGTCAAATATCGCTTGGTATTGATTTTTAGCTAATGGATATATTTGCTCGATTCTTACAATTGCAATATCCTCTCTGTTGTCTGCTTCTTTTTTGGCTAATAAGTCGTAATATATTTTTCCTGTGCAGAACAATACTCTTTTTACTTTGTTTGGTGCTGTTGTTTTGTCATCATCTATGATTTCTTTAAAGTTGCCTTCATAGATTTCTGATATATCTGAAACGCATTTTGGATGCCTTAATAATGATTTTGGTGTCATCACAATTAATGGTATTCTGAATGGTGCAACGACCTGTCTTCTAAGTGCGTGGAAGAAATTTGCTGGTGTTGTAAAATTACAAACATACATGTTGTTTTCGCCAAAGTTGTAAGTATCTTTCTAGTCTTGCTGAACTATGCTCTGGTCCTGCACCTTCGTAACCATGTGGTAATAGCATTACTAAGTCACTATTTCTATCCCATTTTGTTTCTGATGAGCTAATGAATTGGTCTATTATTATTTGAGCTCCGTTTGAAAAATCACCAAACTGTGCTTCCCAAATTACTAATGGATTTGGACTTGGAAGTGTGTAGCCAAACTCGAATCCTAGTACTGCATATTCTGATAAATGTGAATTATATATTCTAAATTTTGCTTCTTGGTTGTCTTCAATAAAATTTAGTCTATTGTACTCTTCTCCTGTTTTTTCGTCGTATAAGCATGCATGTCTGTGTGAGAATGTACCTCTTTTTACGTCTTCTCCACTCATTCTTACATCTTTTCCGTCTAATAATATTGAACCATATGCTAATAATTCTGTTTGCCCAATCTACTGAATTATTTTCACGCATCAATACTCTTCTTTGGTCTAAGTATTGTTGTATTTTTTTACTGGCGTAAAGCTATCTGGATATTTAATTAATGCTTTAATTATTTTTACTAAGTTTGTTTTAGTAATTTTAGTTTTTATTGGCTGTCCAAAGTCTTCGTCTGTTGCTTTTCTAAGTGCTTGCCAAGCTATTTCTGTTTTTTGAAGTGTGTATTTTTGTGGTTTCTCTTTATAGTTATTAAGTCTTGCTTGTAATGCTTCCCAAAACTCTTTTTCCATTGTTTTAGTTAACTCATCACCAGCTACTCCCCAATCTCTTAATTTTCTAAAATATAAATCTCTTACGCCTGTATGTCCTTTAATTGCTTGATACATTTGAGGTTGTGTGTACTGTGGGTCATCACCTTCGTTGTGTCCCCATCTTCTGTAACACACCATATCTATAAACACATCTTTATTGAATTTTTGTCTATACTCTGCTGCTAACTCTGCAACATAGGTAACTGCCTCCACATCATCGCCATTAACATGAAAGACTGGTGCTTGTATTGTCGCTGCTATTGATACACAATAGTTTGATGTTCGTGCATCATCAAAATCTGTTGTAAATCCTATTTGATTATTTATAACAAAATGTATTGTACCACCAACGGTATAACCTCTTAATGATTGCATTTGCAATACTTCATAAACAATGCCTTGTCCTGCTACTGCTGCATCACCATGTATTGTGATTGGTAATATTTTATCATAATCTGAATTGTATATTGCATCTGCTTTTGCTCTACAATAGCCTTGTACAACTGGATTTACAGCTTCTAAGTGAGATGGATTAGGTAATAGTTTTACATACAACTCATGATTGTCCATAGTGTGATATTGTGAAGAATATCCAAGGTGATATTTTACATCTCCTGTACCTGAAAATAAATCTGCTGGTGAAATGCCTTCAAACTCTGAGAATATTTCTTCGTATGTTTTGCCTATAATATTTGATAATATATTTAACCTACCTCTGTGTGCCATACCAATTACTGCTTCTTGCACACCATATTTTGCTGATACATTAAGCATTGAGTCTAATGCTGGAATTGTAGACTCTCCGCCTTCTAATGAGAATCTTTTTTGTCCTAAAAACTTAGTGCCTAAGAATTTTTCATATACTTCTGAGTCATTTAATTTCTGTAAAATTCTTTTTTTCTTCTCTATTGGATGTTCATAATCAATATATCCGTGCTCTACTTGTTGTCTAAGCCAAGCTCTCTCGTCTCTGTCTAAGATGTAGTTGTATTCCCAACCAATAGTTCTTGTGTATATTTTTTTAGTCTTTCTATAATTGTTCTTAGTGTTGCCTTGCCTATTCCTAATTCTTTTCCTGCATAAAATTCAGTATCTAAATCGCTTTCTTCTAATCCAAAAAAGTGTAAGTCTAGATCTGCGTGTCTGTCTTTTCTTGGTCTAATTGGATTGGTATTGGCAACTAAATGTCCTTTATTTCTGTATCCAGAGATTAATTTTAAGACTTTAAATTCTTTTGGTGATGTATTTGTTAATGGTATGTTATCTGTATTTCCATCGTGTTCAAAATACTTGTACGCCAAATCAAAACCTGCAAAGAATTTTCTCCATTCTGCTTCTACAGAATTTGGGTCTTTTAAGTAGCTTTGGTATTGACTGTCTATAAAACTTGGGTGGGCATTCATTAATATTGAGATATCCTGCATAATATATTATTTCGACTGCAAATATCGAAGTTTTTGTTGGATTAAAAATGCTTTAGAATGATAAAAAGTGTAAAAAAAAATAATACTATCACTTCTAATGTGATGTTTTTCTGCTTTTCCATGTCAAATTATAATTTATCATAGAATATTGATTTGTAAATAATTTAATTATAATTTCATTTTTAAGTGTTTGTGTTTTAAAAAATTTTTGTATCTTTGCACTTCAATTTTAGAATAATGGCACATCATAAATCGGCACAAAAAAGAATTAGACAAACGGCAAAACGTAGATTAGAAAATCGTTATTATGGAAAAACGACAAGAAATGCTATTAGAAAATATATGGCATTGACTGAAGTTTCTGAGGCACAAGCTCAAATGGGTAATGTAATTTCTATGGTGGACAAATTGGCTAAAAGAAATCAAATTCACAAAAATAAAGCATCAAACATCAAGTCTAAAATCATGTTGCATTTGAATAACATGAAAAAATAATATCCAAATTTTATGGAATTTTCTTAAAAAAGCGTCTTTATTATAAGACGCTTTTTTTATGTACAATGGTTCAGATAATCTTACAATAAAATATTGGGCTGAAGAAGATAGACCAAGAGAGAAATTATTACTCAAAGGCAAAGAATCTCTTTCTGATGCTGAGTTGTTAGCTATAATTATTGGTTCTGGCAATAGAACCCTAAGTGCTGTTTCGTTGTGTCAGCAAATTTTGGCTAGTTGTAAAAACGATTTGGCGCTTCTGTCTAAGAAAAGTATTGTTGATTTAATGTCATTTTCTGGTATTGGCGAAGCAAAGGCAATTAGTATAGTAGCTGCTTTAGAACTTGGCAAGCGAAAACAATATTTGCCTGCAAAAGATATTATTCAGATAAAATGTTCTAACGATATTTTTATGGTGATGTGCCCACTTCTTTCTGATTTGTATTTTGAGGAATTTTGGATTATTACTTTAAATAAAAACAACAGAATCATTAGAAAAATAAAACTGAGTAGTGGTGGTATTTCTGGAACTGTTGTAGATTATAAAATGATTTTTAATTATGCGTTTCAAGATGCTGCTTCGTCTATGATTCTTGTACACAATCATCCATCTGGAAATGTAGAACCTAGTGAGCCAGATAAAATAATTACGAAAAATATTGTTTCTGCTGCAAAGCTTCTAGAAATTACTATTTTAGACCATCTCATTGTTGCTGGTGAAAAATATTTTAGTTTTGCTGATGAAGGTATAATTAACATCTAATAAAAGAGTCAGCTATTAAAAGCTGACTCATTAAAATAATCGCCAATTGATAAATTACACTACTGTAATTGTTTTTACTTTTTGTTCTGGTTCTACTTTTGCTTTTTTAGATAAATGTACACTTAGTACACCATTATCTACTTTTGCGTCAATTTTTTCTGTGTCAATAGCATCATTGTCAATTGTAAAACTTCTTTTAAAAGTAGTATAGCTAAACTCTTTTCTTGTATAAATTTCTTGCTGCTCACCTTCTTCTTTCTTCACTTCTGATGAAATAGTTAAAACATTTTCGTTTAATTCTACTTTTACGTCTTCTTTTTTTACGCCTGGAATGGCTACATCTACTATAAATTCATGTTCTGTTTCTTTGACATTTACTGCGGGAATTGTTTTTGGTGACTTACTTTCTGCATTTGGAAAGCCGAAGAAATCTCTTACAAAGAAATCATCAAAAAAATTTGTCGTTGTTGGTGTGTTTCTGTGTGTTCTTACTAAAGTTCTCATTTTTAATTTATTTAAGTTTATTAATTGTAATTTACTTTACTTAAACAAATCAAATACCAAGCAAAAAGAAAAGACATTTTGTCTGTTTTTTCGCCCTGTGTAAGACATTATTTCAGTTTTTGGTTGTTTTTATGCCTTTCTTTATCTCTTTTTGTCTTTTTATCAAGATTTTTTTGCAAAGCATCTGTTAGATTTACGCCAGTTTGGTTGGCAATACAGATAAGAACAAATAACACATCTGCAAGTTCATCTGCAAGATTTTTATCATTATCACTTTGTTTAAACGATTGTTCTCCATATTGTCTAGAAATTATTCTGGCTACTTCTCCTACTTCTTCAGTAAGAATTGCCATATTGGTTAGCTCCGAAAAATAACGAACGCCATACGTTTTTATCCAATTATCTACTGTGTTTTGTGCTTCTTGTATTGTCATTTCAGAATATTGTGGTATCGAATATAAGTTTAAATAATTTATTTTTTATATTTTGCAGTAGATGTTTTCTGTTTTAAGAAAAATGCTTTATCAATCGGAAGCTGAAAAATTTAGCTATTTAAAATTAGTTGCAGGAATTTTATTGTTGCTTGTTGTTGGATTTAAGCTAATTAGAGATTTTAATGCCATAGTAGATATTTCATTTGATGATGAGGTGCAATACATGAAATATGGTATGGATATGTTTGATACAATAAGAACAGATTGGGGACCATCTTACAATTTGTGGTACAAATTTCTTTCTTTCTTTGAAAAAGATGCCATTCAACTATATCTACTCAATTTTAAGGTTTTGGTTTTATTATTTCCATTAAGTGTTTTTGTTTTTTTGTATAGTTATCGTTTCTCTTTTATCTTGAGTTTTTGGATAGCTTTTTCATTATTAATCTCTACAACAAATATTCTTACCTATCCAAGAATTTCTCATTTTACAGTATGTCTGCTACTTTGGGCTCTGACCATAAATCGTTTGTTTATTACATCTAAGCCAAAACAATACATTGTTGTTTTGTTTGCTGTATATGTTGGTGCATTTGCAAGACCAGAATTGATGCTTAGCGTAATGATCTTGAGTTGTGTTTTTTATTTATGTCTTAATAAAGAAATATAAGCTTAGAGAATATATCTTCTTCTCACTGCCTTTTATAGTAATTATGCTTTTAATGTATTTTTATATAGGCACACCATCTAGCACATACAAAGAAATAGATAGAACATACATTGCTTTTTGTCAACATTATACGATAAAATACATCATTAGTCATAAAGAAAGTTTTAATTTATTTATTGATTGGATTGCGTTTAGTAAAACGCAATTTCCTGGCTGTGAAACATTTAAAGATATTGTTTTGCAGTATCCGCTTGTTGTTATAAAAGGTTTTTTCTTTAATGCAGGCATGTTCATATTATTGCTTATCAAAAGCACTGTTGACAGTTTCTTTCCATATGAACTTTTTCCGTTTAAGCCTATTCAATTTTTATCATACATAGTTTTTGCATGTGTATTATTGTATGTTTTAATTAAGAAGAATATTAGAATAAATATTTTTGAGAATATAAGAAAACATCAATGTTTATTTTTTATATTAATTATATATATTTTACCAAGCCTTGCAAGTTCTATCGTTTTCTTTCCAAGAATGCACTATATGCAATTGTTTTTACCATTAATTGTGCTTCTAATGGCAACAATTCTTGAATCTATTTTTAAGACAAAATATTTAAAACTATTTTATCTAATTCCCATTTTTATTATTTTTTATATTAAAACTCCAAATATTATTAGATATAATACGCCAGCTATTGTTAGTGGTAGCTGTCCAAATCAGTCCTACAAGGATTTTGTAAAGGAATTAAATAAAAAAGATGGCACGCATGTAATATTCAGCAATATTCATAACTTAAGTATGATGACAAAAGGCAACTTTTCTGATTTTGAAGCTGAATATGATTATGATAATTCCAAAACATTTAAAGAACAAATGCTGTCTAAAAATATAGACCATATCTTAGTTACAGAATTTCTAACAAATGATAGAAGACTAAGCAAAGACAGTACTTGGGCAAATTTTATTCAGAATTATGATGGCTATGGCTTCAAAAAGAAAATATTGTTTAAAGATTGTCCAACTTATTTGTTGTATAAAAATTAAAAATAATGATAGAAAATATTCAATTTTTTATAAATAAAAAGAATAACATAAAAAACTAGTATTTTTATAGCAGATATGTCAAAAACAATATTTATAACAGGAGCCACATCAGGATTTGGAAAAGCAACAGCAAAAAAGTTTGCAGAAAATAATTGGAATATTATTATTACAGGAAGAAGAAAAGAGAAACTTAAACAGTTACAGCAAGAAATTGAAGAAAAATTCAAAGTAAATGTTTGTGTTCTATGCTATGATGTTCGCAATCTTCCAGAAGTACAACAAGCTATAAGTTCATTAACAGACAACTGGAAAAAAATAGATGTATTATTGAACAATGCAGGTTTGGCAGCAGGAAGAGGACCAATACAAGATGGCAGCTACGATGATTGGGAACAAATGATAGATACCAATGTAAAAGGCTTATTATACATGACCAAAGAAGTAGCACCATTAATGATAGCCAGAAATGAAGGACACATCATAAATGTTGCCTCATTAGCTGGATGGGAAGCATATGGTGGCGGCAATGTATACTGTGGCACCAAGCATGCTGTTCGTGCTATTTCTCGAAGCTCAAGAATAGATCTATTACCACACAATATTAAAGTATCTGTCATTTCACCTGGTGCAGCAGATACAGAATTTAGCTTAGTACGCTTTAAATGGGACGAAGAAAAAGCAAACGCAGTATATGATGGCTACAAACCATTGCAAGCAGAAGACATTGCAAACTCTATCTATTTCATAGCCACACAACCAGCACACGTTAATATCGAAGAAATATTTATTCTACCAACTGCCCAAGCAACATCAAATATTATTCAAAAATCTTAGTGAATATAAATGAATGATTTTTATAAAAGTGTCTTTGTTGTTGTAAAAAAAATCCCATATGGCAAAGTGTGCACCTATGGTGATATTGCAGAATACATTGGTGCAAAATCAGCATCAAGAATGGTTGGGTATGCCATGAATCTATCTCATCAGTTTGATGCTAATATTCCAGCACATAGAGTAGTGAATAGAAATGGTCTGCTTACAGGAAAATATCACTTTGGTGCACCAACAATTATGCAACAATTGCTAGAAAGTGAAGGATTTATTATTCAGAATGACAAAATAATTAACTTTGAAGAAAACAGATGGTATCCACTAAAAGAATTAAAATAATATTGTTTCTTGTTGTTGTCTTGTTGTACAACAAATCTATATCCAATTCATTTGCTGTTTGGCAAGGTTTTGAGCATCAGTGGAAATACAATCATAGATTGAATAGAATTGGAGATTATATTGCACAATCTAACACACCAACAGACCAAAAAAAATACTTTTCTAGTGTACATACTGGAGCAACTGGCTTAGGAAAAGATTCTGCTGTTTTTAAATCCTATTTTTCAACTATAAAAACAGATCTAATTGATTATTCTCCTGGTGTAGAAACATTCACCATACAAGGCAAACAAGCCAAATATTATGAATTTACCAGAATTGTTTTTGTACCAATAACAAATATAAATCATCAAAAAAATGTCACAGCAATACTCAATGGTTTTGATATCGTTTCAAATTCAGGCGCAGATAAAATTCAGATGTTAAATCTAGAAGTTACAGATGTAGAACAATGTCAAAAACCAGATACATTAAGATTTAAGATAAAAATTGCTTTAGTATTCAATTGTACTTCTTTTGAGTGTAATAGACTGAATAAAAAAATTGATTATACCATTACTTTAAGGTACTTGCTACTAGGCGCCAAACCACAAAATATACATGCTAGCATTATTCCATATCACTACAAACTAAACTGGACTAAAAATGAATTTTTATCTCCAACTAAGTATCAAAAAACTATTCCTACTCAAAATCAATTTGATGGTGGATTTTTGGCATATAAGCACATCAATATTATTCTGAATACAGACCACTGGTTTGTAAGTTTTGCAAATGCCATTACAAACACAACATACAATAAAGCACAAAAAAACATAGTGTACAATACAACTTCGTATTTTAAACAATGGGAAAAAGGCATGCAGAAAACATCAACTCAATCTAAGTTTTCTTCAGCAAAAGCAGGCTGGGGCATTATTACAGGAAGTTTAGTATTGATAGAGCTAAAGCAAGCCCAAATTAATAACTATGTACAAGATGGTTGTATTTTTTGGAATGGAAAAAACAAAAGACCAAATACAAATGAGTGTGTTAATCTAAATCAAATAGAAATTATATAATGAAAACTATCGTTCTTCTAATCATTTCTAATACATTTATGACTTATGCATGGTATGGACATCTAAAACAAAGCAACCTATCAATGCCCAAAGCAATACTAATCAGTTGGCTAGTTGCGTTTTTTGAATACTGTTTTATGGTACCAGCAAATAAAATTGGCTATCAGAGTTTTTCTGTTTTTCAATTAAAAATTATACAAGAAGTAGTATCTATTGTTGTATTTGTATTATTTGCCTATTTTATGTTTCAAGAAAAACTAAAATTGAACTATGGATTAGCATTTTTATGTTT
Organism: Sphingobacteriales bacterium; assembly: GCA_016699615.1. Classification (NCBI taxonomy): domain Bacteria; kingdom Pseudomonadati; phylum Bacteroidota; class Sphingobacteriia; order Sphingobacteriales; species Sphingobacteriales bacterium. Next base: position 1,268,734 of record CP064984.1, read on the forward strand.
ATTGATGGCAGTTTATTTAGTTTTTAAAAAATAAGATTAATTTAAAGCGACAAATTAAAAGATATTTATTAACTTTGCACCCTACAAACTGGTACCTTAGCTCAGTTGGTAGAGCAAAGGACTGAAAATCCTTGTGTCCCTGGTTCGATTCCTGGAGGTACCACGCAAAAAAAGCTACTCTTAATGAGTAGCTTTTTTTATTTTTTCCATTTGTTATAAATTAATTTGGACACATGTGGCTACAATTAATGCCGCAGGGCAAGGTGTCTACAGTGACTCAGCTACAAAAACAGTACCTTAGTATTTATTAGCTTCTTAATAAAAAACGCTCCAATAAATGGAGCGTTTTTTTATGTATTATATTATAATATTATCTTATTCAAAATAACTCACGCTTACATCATCAATATTATACTGAGTTGTATTTCCAGGATCACCACCTGTGTATCTAAATGCAATATATATATTACCAGAAATACTATTTAATGATATTGGTGTTGCCGCAGACCAAGCTGTTGTAACGTTTGGAACACTGCCTAATACATTCCATGTAGCTGTTGATGGATTTCCACTACCAGAATAGTCTGAAGAATATAATACCTCTAAGATTGTAGCGCCTGCAGGTTGATATATATTTGTTCTAAAGTTTAATGTTTCTCCTGTAGAACCATCTAAATTAATAGACGGTGTTATAAGCCATGCAACATTTGATGTTTGTCCTGAATTATAAGCACTTACGCGGGCATTTTTGTTAGTAGACGATCCTGTTCCATACCAATATTTTGTTCCTGCCGTTGAGAAGTTTGTCCAACCTGAAATAGCTAAATTTCCAGATGTAGATACTCCATTAAAGTTTTCAGAAAATAAAACTACTTCTACTGGTACTGCAGGACATGTTGTTGTAGATGTCGCTACTTCATTAATATCTCTTATTGCAAATTGTTTATCTGTTCTATAAACGCTATATATGCCTATAATGCTTACCTTTTCGGTTGCTGCTGGTGTGTTTGTATTAGCAAAAGTAGAGAAATTACTTGTTCTTACTAAAAATTCATTTCCTTCACAATCTAAAATTGTTCTACTTAAAGATTGTTCTGTTACAATATTTGCATAAGGTACTCCAGCAGAAGCATCATCAAAAGAAACAGGATCTAATTCTATTAAAATAGATTGGTCTGTAGTTAAATTTAATTGTGCAAAACTGCTTATCTTTCTTGGTACAATTGGTGTAACCATTGGTCCTTTTACAATATAATTGTTTACTAATGCACTTTGTATTTCGCCTACCGAAGGTTGTGCTCCTGTATAATCTATATAACCACCTAATTGCTTATTGTTGCCATATTGACCTAATACTAAACCATTACACTTTATATAAACTTTTCTACCAACAGGATAGTCTGTATATAAGCCAGATTTGTTTACTAAAACTGGAATAGCTCCTGTTGAGTCTTGTATTATAAATTGCTTATAGAAATTACCTGTTCTGTCATCAGCAGTTACTACGCCACCAATAATAATATCATCTGTTACCGTAATTGGATTGCCACTTGTAAACAATGATCTTAATTCTGCTATTGTAGTATTGGCAATATTTGGATCTGTAATTTCGTGTGGTGGTTCATCAAAATTATCTTTTTTACATGATGTAATAGATAATGTAGTCAATAAAGCTATTGACATTAAAATACGATTGATTGTTGTAATCTTTATCATGGATTATTATTTGTATTATTTATATTAAATTAGAATCTAAAAATTAAGTTTAAATAAAAGTTGATACCAAATGCGTATGTATATTTTGTTGGAAACTTATTGGCGTCTTTGTCTGTATAGTCAAAACGCAATTGCTCTCTTCCACTTACAATAAATTTCTTATTATTCGTTAGGTTGCTTATTCCACTATTTAATACGATGTAATATTTTCCTGCATTTTTACCATCCATTTTCTTAAATGTAGATTTCAATCTCCACGAATAACCACCAGACATATCTAGTGTCCATTGTCCTTTTTTGTTATATCTTTCTTGGTTTACAATGCTATTCCACTGCTCAGATTGGTATGGTACTAATTCTACAGCACGTTCTGTACGGTGTGTAGGTGCATATTCTGTATAGAATCTATCAAAGAAATTTACATTCATCCCTAAATACCAATATTTTGGAGAACGATAGAATAAGCCTAATGTATAGGCTTGTTGTGGTATATTAGGTACATAGAAGTTTTCGCTATAAATTGTTTCGTTTTGTAGAACATTTGGTTGGTTGTCTATTGTTAACAATCCATTTTGGCGACTTGTGTAATAGAATTTACCTATTGATGCTGCTAATGAAACAGTTAATCCTTTATAAACTTGTACTTCTGTTCCAAGTTCTCCTCCATAGTGTACTTTATCTATATTTGTTAATGTGTAGCTTGCTAAGCCAAAATAATCATCATCAAAATAGACTAAAATATTAGAGCCGTTTTTAAAATTCGTATAATAACCACTTGCTCTTAATTTTACTTTTGGTGAAGCCCAAACATAACCACCTTCTATAGAGCCTATCTTTTCACTACCTGGGTTGTTTGCTATGTTTCTTATACGTGGTGAGATAAATACATTATCCCAAAAAGGTGCTTTTGTTTCATAAGATCCATTCGCATATATATAATGACGCCCATTTATTTTATATGTTAACCCTGCTTTTACAGAATAGTTGTTATAAGAAAATACTGTTGATTTTCCTTTAGAGTTATTTACATCTAATCCATTTTGATATTTCCCTTCGCGCCATTGAGTGGTATTAGAAAATTTTGCTGCTGCAAACCAATCTATGTGCTTAAGTTGTTGGCTTGCTTGTCCCCAAACATCAATTTTATGTACTATTGATGAATAGTCGTAGCCATATTTATCTCCAACTTTTACAACGTGATTAGGTTGGTTTACATCAGGATATGTCGATGTAACATTAGTTTCTACAGAATCTGTTGTAAAGCTATTTTGATCTAAATAAAAATCACCGCCTAAAAGATCTCTAACTGTTTTATAGTTATTTACTTTAGAATATTGATATTGCACACCTGCTGTTATGTCTACATTTTTCACTGTAATGTTATAGACAGAATTTAGGTTAAAACGGTTGTAATATTGTACATTATTAGATAAAATATATTTGGAGTTTTTCCCAGTAACGCTACCACCTTGTCCATCTACATTATTAATAGTAACTGCATCTTGGTTGTTATTTACATCATAGATTCTGTCCCAGTTCACTTGCAATAAATCTGGATTCGCTTTCAATTGATTGTACAATTGTTCGCGCATATTTACCTGATCACTATCATTCAGATAACTTGGTAAGTATTTATAATAATCTGGTCTTGGGTCATCTATATTTTGGTTTCTATCAAAACTTGATACACTTCTTTCGCCAAATGAATATCCTGCAGATGTCATCCAATTAGATTTGTCTGAAGGTTGCCACTCATGTGTAAGAATAATTGTTGGTTGATGTCTATATTCTATTCTTGAGTTTCTTATTTTTCCATTTTGATAACCCCAATTAGGATTATAAAAATTTGTGCCAGCTAAATCATAAGCTTCTTGAGTTGCTGCTGTTGCTTTACCTTGTTTGGTTGGTGTACCAAAAATTGTTAATGCTAAGTTTTGTTTCTTAAAGAATTTTTGTACTGATGCAAAATAAGATACACTTTGCATAGATGTTCCTTTTATGTAGCCACTTTTTGCCCATCTTCCAAATAATGAGAAAGCAAAACTCCATCCTTTTTTAGTAATTCCAGAACCATAAGTAACGCCTCCACGCAAATCATAGGTTCTATTTGAAGTACCAAGTGTTATACTTAACTGTTGTCTTTGTTTTCCTGCACGAGCATCTATTCCATATAATGCACCAATTCCACTATATGCAAAAGTTGATGGTCTTAGGCCTTGTACGCTTTCTCTGTTTCTTGTTACATCATTTAAGCCTGCCCATAAATTGTATGCACCAAAACCATTATCTATATACTCTGTTGGAATTCCATTTAAATATGTATCAAAATAATCATTATCATATCCTCTTATTCTAAAACGTGCTATACCAAATGTAAATGATGCAGCATTTAGAAATGGGTCTCTTCCTGCATTTAATATTGGCGAAACAGATTGATCTGATGCTCCTTCATCATTTGTTTCTTCATCTTCTAATGTTACAACAGGTATCACAAATAACTTAGTTGAATCTTGTACTTCAATACTATTATTTGATGTTGTATCTATATTTTCATCTTGAGCCTTGGTGTCTACTATATTAAATAAAACAAAAAATATTAGTAGTAAGTAAGCAATGTTTTTATTCATAAAAGTTGGTATCTTTTTTGATTAGCCAAAGATAAGTTAATTTATGTGAATAAAAAAAGTTAAAAAATAAAGCAATTTTTATGTTTATGTGTATTTTTTGACCTAAATAAATGTTTTTAATACTCAAAATAAAATTATGACATATCTTTATAAAATGATTAATAGAATTCTTATCACTTGTTTTGTTTTGTTTTGTACAATAATTGCTGTTGCCCAAAGTACAACAACACAGCCAGCACAATATAAAGTAGTAATTGCTGGTTTTTATAATCTAGAAAACTTATTTGATACCATAAATGATCCAAATACTTATGATGAAGACTTTACTCCTGATGGTCCGTATCGTTATACAGGAAAAATATATCAAGATAAATTAGAACGACTATCTGATGTTATCTCACAAATTGGCACTGAAGTTTCTCCCGATGGTTTGGCATTTTGGGGTACTGCAGAAATAGAAAATGTTGATGTTTTGCTAGATTTAGCTGCAATGCCTAAATTGGCAAAAAGAAATTATCAACCTATACACTATAATGGTGGCGATCCTAGAGGAATTGACTGTGCATTTATGTATAATCCCAATTATTTTAAACCAATATATTCTAAATCTATTCCTATAAACTTGTCTTTGGCAGTAAAAGATGGCAAACCAACTAGAGATGTCCTTTGGGTACGCGGTGTACTTACAGGAACAGATACTGTAGATGTTTTTGTTGGGCACTGGCCATCAAGACGTGGCGGGGAAGCATTAACAGCTCCTATGAGAAACTATGTTGCCAAAATAATCAAACAATATACTGATTCATTAACCCAAATAAGACCTAATGCAAAAATATTGGTAATGGGAGATTTGAATGATAACCCTACAGATGAAAGTATAGAAAAATATCTAAAAGGCGTTGATAAAAAAGAAAAAATGGATAATTCTAAATTTCTAAATCCATTTATAGATATGTATAAAAAAGGGTATGGTACATTAGCTCATAATGATGCATGGGGATTGTTTGACCAAATTTTATTATCAAATGCATGGATAGATACAAAACAAGAAGGTTGGTTCTATAAAAGCGCTTATATATTTAAGAAAGATTTTATGGTACAACTTAATGGAAAATACAAAGGATATCCAAAAAGATGTTGGAATTTTAACTTATATAATGCTGGCTATTCTGACCATTTTCCTACATATATTCAGTTATTACAAAAAATAAAATAAAAAAAGTTAGCTTAAATACTTGATTTATTAGTTCTAGAATTTTATCTTCGTATAAAAATAAATTGCTTATGATTAGATATTACATCATTTTATTTGTTTTATTGGTTACAAATATTACAATAAAAGCTCAAACTCCCGACTTAGTTAATTTTCAAGGAATCGCAAGAGATGCAAGTGGAAACATCTTACCTAACAAAAACATTAGTGTAAGACTATCTATCATTAATGATAATACAAGTGGCAATCTTTTGTATTCTGAAACAAGAAATATTACTACAAATATTCTTGGTTATTTTAATATCATTATTGGTGGAAGTGGAGCAATATCTACATCAGGTGTTTTTTCTGATATTGACTGGTCTAGTGAGAATAAATTTCTAAAAACTGAAATTGACCCAAATGGAGGAAGTTCTTTTATTAATCTAGGAACAACACAATTAATTAGCGTGCCCTATGCACTAAATTCAAAAACTGCAGAAGAACTGAGCCCAGAGGCTAAAATAAATTTAAATAATATTAGTCAAAATGGTGCATTAGCAGGACAAGTTATTAAATGGGATGGTACAAATTGGGTTGCTACTCAAGATTTACAATCAACGACAGGTTCTAATCTTATGGCTGGCACTGGTTTGTTTATAGATAACAACAATATTATATATAATATAGGAGATGGTGATAGCTCATCTACAAATGAGCTTCAAACTTTAAACCTAACAGGAACAACATTAAGTCTTTCTAATGGTAATAGCGTTATGCTACCTACTGGCACTACTTATTCTGCTGGCTCTGGTATTTCTATCACTGGTAATACTATTGCTGCTATTGATAATTCGGCAACGAATGAATTTCAAACTATTTCTAAAGCTGGAAGCACTATAACACTTTCTAATGGTGGTGGCTCTATTTCTGATAGAGATAGTCAAACACTTTCTATTTCTGGTACTACGCTTTCTATCTCTGGTGGTAATAATGTAACATTACCTACTGGTACTACTTATTCTGCTGGTTCTGGTATTTCTATCACTGGTAATACTATTGTCGCTATTGATAACTCGGCAACTAACGAAATTCAAACTATTTCTAAAGCTGGAAGCACTATAACACTTTCTAATGGTGGTGGCTCTATTTCTGATAGAGATAGTCAAACACTTTCTATTTCTGGTACTACGCTTTCCATCTCTGGTGGTAATAACGTAACATTACCTACTGGTACTACTTATTCTGCTGGTTCTGGTATTTCTATCACTGGTAATACTATCGCTGCTACTGATAGTTCTACTACTAATGAATTTCAAACTATTTCTAAAGCTGGAAGTACTATAACGCTTTCTAATGGTGGTGGTTCTATTTCTGATAGAGATAGTCAAACACTTTCTATTTCTGGTACTACGCTTTCCATCTCTGGTGGTAATAATGTAACATTACCTACTGGTACTACCTATAATGCTGGTTCTGGTATTTCTATATCTGGAAATACTATCGCTGCTACTGATAGTTCTACTACTAATGAAATTCAAACTATTTCTAAATCTGGAAGTACTATAACGCTTTCTAATGGTGGCGGTTCTATTTCTGATGCTGATGCACAAACTTTATCTATTTCTGGTACTACACTTTCTATCTCTGGTGGTAATAATGTAACATTACCTACTGGTACTACCTATAATGCTGGTTCTGGTATTTCTATATCTGGAAATACTATCGCTGCTACTGATAGTTCTACTACTAATGAAATTCAAACTATTTCTAAATCTGGAAGTACTATAACGCTTTCTAATGGTGGCGGTTCTATTTCTGATGCTGATGCACAAACTTTATCTATTTCTGGTACTACACTTTCTATCTCTGGTGGTAATAATGTAACATTACCTACTGGTACTACCTATAATGCTGGTTCTGGTATTTCTATATCTGGAAATACTATCGCTGCTACTGATAGTTCTACTACTAATGAAATTCAAACTATTTCTAAATCTGGAAGTACTATAACGCTTTCTAATGGTGGCGGTTCTATTTCTGATGCTGATGCACAAACTTTATCTATTTCTGGTACTACACTTTCTATCTCTGGTGGTAATAATGTAACATTACCTACTGGTACTACCTATAATGCTGGTTCTGGTATTTCTATATCTGGAAATACTATCAGCAATATTGGTGATAATGATGCAAGTAATGATATAACAACATCTACAACTGCTGGTGGTGATTTAAGTGGTACTTATCCAAATCCTAATGTTGTTAAGATACAAAACAGAACAGTATCTAGTACTGCACCAACGAATGGACAAGTTTTACAATGGAATCAAACAACATCACGTTGGGAACCAACAACGATATCTGGTGGAGCTAGTTTATGGACTGCAAATGGTAATGATATTTATAATAACAACACTCAAAACGTTGGTATTGGAATTAATCCTCCGCTTGCAAAGCTACACATAAGTAGCAACAGCAATAACACTACGGAAGGATTACTAATAGAAGAAACAGAAAACGATACCAATAGAGTTGGATTTAAGAATACAAATGGTGATGGTTGGATGCTAAAAGCATATACAGGTGGCACTGCTACAAATTCTTCTTTTTCAGTTTTCTCGGTAAAAGGTGGTGGAAATATTTTAAGAATGTCTGGTGATGGTAATTCTTATTTCTCTGGTGCTGTATTTACATCTTGTGGTATGCCAAGTTGTTCTGATGTTAGATATAAAAAAGACATTTACAAAATAAATAATTCTTTATCTAATTTAATGAAAATTAGAGGTGTGAATTATTATTTTAAATACAATGATTTTAAAGACAAAAACTTCTCTAAAGAAAAGCAAATTGGTTTTATTGCTCAAGAAATAGAAACAATATTTCCAGAGTTAGTTTTTACTGATGAAGATGGATACAAATCTGTTGATTATGCAAAAATAACGCCTGTACTTGTAGAGGCAATAAAAGAATTAAAAAATGAAATAGATGGTTTGCGTAATGAGAATAATACACTTAAGGCAGAAATAAATGATAGATTATTGAATCTTGAGAAAGTTATTTTACTATAAAATTCATTTTCTAAAACAGAGAAATAATATATGGTAAGGTTATATTTATTAATGCTGGCATTTTTTAGCTTTGTTGCAATTCAAGCACAGAGTATCACACCAAGTGTGATTAACTCTACTGGTAATTTTGTTCCATTAAATAATGAATATTACCAATGGTCTGTTGGTGAGACATATATCAATATGGATGTTGCTTCAAATATTATTGTTTCTAGTGGTTTTGTGCAGCCAGATCAGGACTTTATTACTAAAATAAAAGAGACAATCAAAGCAAATGAGTTGGGTATTTATCCAAATCCTGTTTATAATCAATTGACTGTAAATACAGATTTTGAACAAAATGGTACTTTAAAATATAAAGTTTATCAAGTTGATGGTAAATTATTATTTATGTCTGAAAAACATATTACAACTAAAGAGTTATTTTTAATTGATTTTGATGACATTAGTGCTGGTAACTACATTCTAGATTTTACATTCGAAAATGAAAGTAACAAAAAGAGTTATTTTGCGTTCAAAGTTCAGAAAAAATACTAATCAAACTATTTGATTATTTACTCAAAAACATAGATTTATCTTTATACAATTGTCTAAAATAAGGATCGTATAGGTCTTTAATAAAATAGATTGCTTCGCCTGTAGATTTCATTTCTGGCCCTAATTCTTTATTGACATTTGGAAATTTTTCAAATGAAAATACTGGTTCTTTTATAGCATATCCTTCTAATTTTGGATCAAATTTAAAATCTGATAACTTGTGTGTTTCTAACATTACTTTTGTTGCAACATTAAGATATGGTATTTGGTATGCTTTGCAAATAAATGGTGTTGTGCGTGATGCTCTTGGATTTGCTTCTATGACATAAACCATATCATTTTTTATGGCAAATTGTATATTGATTAAACCACGAATATTCAGTGCTTTACATATTTTTTCTGTGTACTCTTTCATCGTTTCTATGATGATTGGGCCAAGTGAATATGGTGGCAACACGCTATTGCTATCGCCACTGTGAATACCAGCTGGCTCAATATGTTCCATCACGCCTAAAATTTGCATTTGTTCGCCATCATAAATAGCATCTATTTCTGCTTCTTTAGCTCTATCCAAGAAATGGTCTATTAATATTACATTATCAGGAATGTCTTTTAATAAGTTAACAACTGCTGTTTCGCACTCATCATCATTAATTACAATACGCATTCTTTGTCCACCTAATACATAACTTGGACGAACCAATACTGGATAACCAACTTTGTTTGCAACAGCTAATGCTTCATCTGCATCTCTTGCTGTTCCATAATCTGGATATGGAATATCTAAAGCCTTTAATAAATCTGAAAATCTACCTCTGTCTTCTGCAATATCCATATTATCATATGATGTACCAATTATCTTAATTCCTTTTTCGTGTAGTTTTTTAGATAATTTTAATGCTGTTTGTCCGCCCAATTGTACAATTACGCCTTCTGGTTGTTCAAATTCTATGATTTCCCAAAGATGTTCCCAAAAAACTGGCTCAAAATATAGTTTGTCTGCAATGTCAAAATCTGTGGAAACTGTTTCTGGATTGCAGTTTACCATAATTGCTTCGTAGCCAACTTCTTTAATTGCTAAAAGACCATGTACACAACAATAATCAAACTCTATACCTTGACCAATTCTGTTTGGTCCTGCACCTAAAACTATTATTTTTTTCTTATCAGATAATTTGCTTTCATTTTCTGTATCAAAAGTAGAATAGAAATATGGTGTCTTTGCTTCAAATTCTGCAGCACATGTATCTACCATTTTATATACACGTTTTATGCCTAATGCTTTTCTTCTTTCATAAACATCGTCTTCTTTTATTCTTCCTAATAGAAAAGCTAATTGTGCATCACTATATCCTTTGGTTTTTGCTAATTTTAGTAAATCAACAGGTATTGTGTCTAATGTATATTTTTTTATTTCTTTTTCTAATTTTGATAAGTCTTGGATTTGTGTTAAAAACCAATTATCTATCTGTGTTAGTTTATGAATAGTATTGATTGGAACGCCTAAGTCAATTGCATCTTTTATTTTAAAAATTCTGTCCCAACTTGGATGTTCTAGGCTGTCTAAAATATCTTCTGTTTTTGCTAAGCTCTTACCATCTGCACCTAATCCTATTTTATTATTTTCTAATGATTGACATGCTTTTTGTAATGCTTCTGTAAAATTTCTTCCAATACCCATTACTTCTCCAACAGATTTCATTTGAAATCCTAATGTGGTATCGCAACCATGAAATTTATCAAAATTCCATCTTGGTATTTTTACAATTACATAGTCTAATGCTGGTTCAAAATATGCTGAAGTATTTTTTGTAATTTGATTTTGTAATTCGTCTAAGTGATATCCTATTGCTAATTTAGATGCGATTTTTGCAATTGGATATCCTGTTGCTTTTGATGCTAATGCTGATGAGCGTGATACTCTTGGATTAATTTCTATTACAATAATTTCTTCTGTTTCTGGATTTACAGAAAACTGAACATTGCAACCACCTGCAAAATTTCCTAAGCCACGCATTAACTTCATTGCTTGGTTTCGCATTTCTTGAAATACTGTGTCTGGCAACGTCATGGCTGGTGCTACTGTGATAGAATCTCCAGTATGCACACCCATTGGATCTAAATTTTCTACTGTACAAATAATAACTACACTATCGTTGGCATCACGAAGTAGCTCTAACTCAAATTCTTTCCATCCCAAAACTGCTTGTTCTACTAATACTTCATGAACTGGAGAACATTTTAAGCCATGTGCTAATGCTTGTTCAAATAACTCTGGATTTCTTACAATTGCGCCTCCACTTCCACCAAGTGTATATGATGGTCTAATTACAATAGGAAATCCTATTTTCTGTGCTGCATCTTTACCTTCCAACATAGAATTGGCAATGATAGATTTTGCAACGCCCAATCCCATGTTGATACAATATTGTCTAAATTCTTCTCTATTTTCTGTTGTTTCAATCACATTCAAATCAACACCAATTATTCGTACATTATATTTTTGCCAAAGTCCTATTTCTTCTGCTTCTTTACATAAATTCAATGCTGTTTGTCCGCCCATTGTTGGCAATACACAATCAATATTGCGTTCTTGTAATATTTTCTCTAAGGAACTTGTTGTTAATGGCAGTAGATAGATATAATCTGCTGTTACGCTGTCTGTCATTATTGTAGCTGGATTAGAGTTTATCAAAGTAACTTCTATTCCTTCTTCTCTAAGTGAACGTGATGCTTGAGAACCTGAATAGTCAAATTCGCAGGCTTGACCTATAACAATTGGACCGCTACCAATGATGAGTACCGATTTTATTGAATTATCTTTTGGCATTTTTGGAAAAGTTTTACGAAAATACGCAATAGAAATAAGTTAGAATAATAAAATGTTCTTTATTGTTGCATTAAGAAAGAAATATTAACCTAAATATCTATGTATTAGTATAAAAAGTACAGTATCTTTTTATATTATCTTTTAGATACTTTTTAATATCCTTATATTTGTAGAAAAAAGTTGAAATTTACTATACATCATAATGATTCAAAGTCTAATGCACGCGCTGGAACTATAGAAACTGACAACGGCAGTATAGAAACGCCTATTTTTATGCCTGTTGGTACGCAAGCTACTGTAAAAGCTGTACACTTTAGTGAATTGGAAAATGACATTCAAGCACAAATTATTTTGGGTAATACTTATCATTTATATTTGCGTCCTGGAATAGAAATATTAGAAAATGCTGGTGGATTACATCAATTTAACTCTTGGAAAAGACCTATTTTAACAGATAGTGGTGGCTATCAAGTATATTCATTAAGTCATAGAAGAAAAATTACAGAAGAAGGTGTTACTTTCCGTTCTCATATTGATGGTAGTAAGCATTTATTTACACCAGAAAATGTAATGGACATTCAACGTAGTATTGGTGCAGATTTTATTATGGCGTTTGATGAGTGTACGCCTTATCCTTGTGAATATCATTATGCAAAAAAATCTTTGAGGCTAACTCATAGTTGGTTGGATAGATGCATCAATAGATTTGATACCACAGAACCAAAATATGGCTACGAACAAACTTTGTTGCCTATTGTACAAGGAAGTGTGTATAAAGATTTAAGAATAGAGTCTGCACATTATATTTCTGAAAAAAATAGGTTTGCAAATGCAATTGGTGGCTTGGCTGTAGGTGAGCCAGCCGAAGAAATGTATGCAATGACTGCCATAGTGAATGATATTTTGCCTAAAGAACAACCTAGATATTTGATGGGCGTAGGTACACCAGCCAATATTTTAGAGTCTATTGCACTTGGCGTAGATATGTTTGATTGTGTAATGCCTACCAGAAATGCAAGGCATGGTTTGTTGTTTACTACAAATGGAATTATTAGTATTAGAAATACAAAGTGGAAGAATGATTTTTCTTGTATTGATGATAAAGTATGTGCAACAAGTAAAATACACAGCAAAGCTTACTTAAGACATTTGTTTGTTACTGATGAAATTCTTGGAATGCAGCTAGCAACACTACAAAATCTAAGCTTTTATCTTTGGTTGGTTGGTCAAGCAAGAGAAAAAATAAAAGATGGAAGTTTTGCAGCTTGGAAAAATACTATTATACCACATTTAATGCAAAGATTGTAACCATTGAAAGTTTTAGATAAATATATAATAAAGCAATTTTTAATTACTTTTTTCTTTGCTATCTTTTTGTTGAGCTTAATTGCCATTATTATTGATATCACTGAGAAGATTGATAATTTTTTGACTAATAAAGCACCATTTTCTGCTATTGTTTTTGATTATTATCTCAATTTTATTCCTTGGATAACGTTGCTTATTTCTCCATTATTTGTATTTATTTCTGTAATCTTTTTCACATCTAGATTAACGATGAATACAGAAATAATTGTGATGCTAAATGGTGGTATGAGTTTTTATAGACTTCTAATGCCATATCTTTTTACATCTATTCTTCTGGCATTTAGTATTTCATATTACAATCATTATATATTGCCTAAACAAAATGTAACTCGTATTGCTTTTGAAGAATCTTATGCATCGAAGAAAGAAAATCAAGTGTTTCAGATTAACTATCATTTTCAGATAGGAAAAGATACGATGATATACACACAATCTTACAATAAGCAAAACAAATCTGGATATAAGTTTACCATGGAAAGATTAAAAGATTATAACATAACTTATAGAATAGATGCTGATAATATTGCTTGGGATTCTTTAAAAAATAAATGGAAATTACAAACTTATACCATAAGACAACTGCAAGCAAAAGATGATATATTAATCAAAGGTGCTGACACATTGATGCGACTTCCTATTGTGCCTAATGATTATGATATTCAAGTGTATGAAATGGAAAAAATGACGACACCCAAGTTAAAACATTTTATACATGACCAAGTAATAAAAGGTGCAGAAAATGTGAAGTTTTATCAATTAGAATTACACCGAAGAACTGCAATTCCGTTTAGTGTTATTATCTTAACAATTATTGCTGTAGCACTTACAACTCACAAAGTAAGAAATGGAATGGGCATTTATTTGGTGCTTGGCTTGCTGATTAGTGGTGCGTTTATTATTGTTCAGCAGTTTTCGAGTGTGTTTGCAATAAAAGGAAATTTAGATCCACTTATTGGTGCCTGGATTCCAAATATTGTTTTTAGTGTTTTGGCTGTTTTTCTAATTATTAGAGCACCTAAGTAGTTTCCAAATTATCAATTTGCTTTGCCAATTCTTCTACTTGAAATGCATCTTTCACATCGTAGTTGCCTATCTTTTCTCTTCTTAATGAAAATAAATATGCTACATTTTGTAATTTTTTTCCAAAATCGTGTGCAATAGTTCTAATATAAGTTCCTTTGCTGCATTCTATCTTAAAATATACATATGGCAAATCTATTTGGGTAATTTCAAATTGATAGATATGTACCAATCTTGGTCTTACTTCAACATCAATATTTGCTCTTGCTAGTGAATATGCTCGTTTACCATCAATTTTTACTGCAGAATGTTTGGGTGGATATTGTAATTGTTCTCCAACAAATGTTTGAGCACAATCTAATACTTGTTGTTCTGTAATGTGTGCAATACTTTGCTGATTGATGGCTGGCTTTTCTGTATCGTAGCTTTCTGTTTCTGCGCCTAAAAAAATACAACCAGAATAGGTTTTGTTTTGCTGTTGTATTTCATCAATAGTTTTTGTTTTTTTTCCTGTACAAATTACTAATAATCCAGTTGCTCTTGGATCTAATGTGCCTGCATGCCCAATTTTGATATTTCCAAATTTTCTTTTAAGTGGATATTTTAGTTTGTTTACAACATCAAAAGATGTCCAATCTAGTGGTTTGTCTATCAGCAGTGTTTCTCCATCAACAAAATTATACATAAAAAGAATTGCAAAGATACTTACAATTTTTTATAGCATTAGATATTTTATTATCTTTGAAACATGACAAAAAGAATAATTTATACAGAAAATGCTCCTGAGCCAATTGGTCCATATTCACAAGCTGTATTAATAGATAATACATTGTATGTTTCTGGTCAGGTTGCTATTGATCCATTTATTGGTGATGTGGTTAGAAATGGTGTGGAAGGCGAAACTGAACAAGTAATGCAAAATTTAAAAAGCATATTGTCTGCTGCAGAAATGAATTTTAGTAATGTTGTTAAATGTTCTATTTTCTTAAAAGACATGCAAGATTTTCCGAAAGTAAATGCTGTTTATGGCAAATATTTTTCAGAAAATCCGCCTGCCCGCGAAACTGTTGAAGTAAGTTGCTTACCAAAAAATGTTTTGGTAGAAATTTCTTGTATTGCTGTGAAATAGTTTATTACAATCTTAAGTCTGCTACTGAAAAATCTGGATTTTGCTCATCTCTGATGTATTTTACATCATCATAAAATTCTACTGTGCCTGTTTCTATATCGTACATTGCACCAACAACACCAATTTCTCCATTTTCTACCATTTTTTCAAGTATAAAACTTCTTTCGATAATATTTTTCACATTACGTTTTACGTTTAACTTTGATACGTTTTCTACAAAAGTTACGTTGCTTGAGTCTCTTTGTGTTGTAGTTGTTTTTTCTGCATAAACTGCTGGCTGTAGTTTTGATAATAACTCAGTTAGATTGCCCATTTCTACATTATCGCACGCACCTTTTACTGCACCACATTTTGTATGTCCTAAAACAACAATTAGCTTTGAACCAGCTACTTTGCATGCAAACTCCATGCTACCTAAAATATCTGTGTTTACGATATTTCCTGCTATACGTACAGAAAAAACATCACCTAAGCCTTGGTCAAAAATCAATTCAGCAGATGTTCTACTATCAATGCAGCTTAGTATAATGGCAAATGGCCACTGCCCATCTTGTGTTGCATTTACTTGTTCAAGTAAATCTCTGTTTGCCTTTAGGTTATTTACAAATCTTACATTGCCTTTTTGTAATATTTCTAAGGCATTTCTTGGTGTTATTTTCTTTTGTAAATCTGCGTTTTGTGTTATTGTTTTCATATATCTTAATTTAAAATCATTTAATAAATTTTCGCTTTCTATTGATACTGCTCCATCTTCTTCAATGTTGTACACTTCTTTAAAGTTGACAAGCGCAACTGCAATGTTTTTATTTTTTGCTTGATAATCTCTAAATTCTTTTATTAATTCTAATACATCAAAATCTATATAGGTTGATGCTGATGCATCTATAATTACTTTACTATTTTCTGGCAAATGAGCTAAGGTTTGTTTTATACTTGCTTTGTTTAGGAATGATACTTCTTCTGCCAATTTTATTTTAATGATATCACCCATTTGGTGTTTTTCATTATGAAAATAATAAGCATGTTTCATATTTCCTTTTAAAATTGCTAAAACACTTACTACAATACCAATACCTACACCTTGCAATAAATCTTGTGTAAATACTGTTGCAACTACTGTAATAATAAATGGCCACCATTGGTATTTTCCATTTGCATACATTTCTTTGAAAATTGAAATTTTTGCCAACTTATATCCAGTTATTAATAATATAGATGCTAATGCTGCTAATGGTATTTTATTGATAACACTTGGTATTGCTATTACACTTAATAATAATAATAAGCCATGAAATATTGTTGAAACTTTGGTTTTACCACCAGAATTTACGTTTGCAGAACTTCTAACAATTACACTTGTTATTGGCAAACCACCAATTAATCCTGAAACGATATTACCTATACCTTGAGCTTTTAATTCTCTATTGGTATTTGTTATTCTTTTTTGTGGATCTAATTTATCTATTGCTTCTATACTCAAAAGCGTTTCTAATGATGCAATGATAGCGATTGTGATACCTGTTATCCAAACGTCTTTGTTGGTTATTTGTGTAAAATCTGGAGTTGTAAAAAACCCAATAAAATCAGAAAAACTATTGGGTACTGGAATATTTACTAAGTGGTTGCCTAAAACTGCCAGAGATAAATTGCCTGCAATAAATATTTGATTTAAAACTACACTTACAATTACTGCCACCAAACCTGCTGGAATAAATCCAACTCGTTTTTTTATTGCTGGTTTATCCCAAAATACCAAAATTAATAACGATACGATGGTGATAATAATTGCTCCAAGATGCACATGTTCTATTGAATTTATAATAGATGTGAATGAGTTTTCGCCATTTAATTGTATAAATGATAAATCGCCTTCATAGTCTTCATCATAGCCAAGTGCGTGTGGAATTTGTTTAAGTATAATGATAATACCTATTGCTGTTAGCATCCCTTTTATTACGCCATTTGGAAAATAATTACTAATGCTTCCTGCTTTAATGATGCCCAATATCGCTTGTATTGTTCCGGCAATTACTACTGCTAATAAAAATGTCTCGAATGAGCCTAAGCTAGAAATTGATGCTAATACCAATGCTGCCAAGCCTGCTGCTGGACCACTTACACTTAGTGCTGAGTTGCTCAATGCACCAATAACAATACCACCAACAATACCTGCTATCATTCCTGAGAAGAATGGTGCACCTGATGCTAATGCAATGCCTAAACATAATGGCAATGCGACTAAAAATACGACAACGCCTGCTGATAAATTCTCTTTAAGATATAACTTTCCTTTTTCCATAAATTTTTTTTGATTAATTAATAAATTCTAATGTGCTTCTTATTTCTACATGTTAGAAGTGTATGAAGCAAAAATGTATAAAATAGCTTAGCAAAAATCTGGAGGAGAAAAGATGTTTTTACTGTATTTGGATTCTATTATACTATAAAAATAATTCGAGTTGAATTGATATATAAATCTGTTAGATGATGTATGACAATATTCTAAATATTCGTGGTTGTTTTGTTGTTTTCTAAAATCAAACTTATGAACTTCTTTTTCGTTTTCTTCTATTTCATTTAAACTAATTAGGCTTGATGCATCTTTATAAAAAGACAATGCATGAATGCTTATAAAATAAGTTGCTATGATATTAAAGAATAATATGAAATAGAATTTTCTCAACATTGACAAAGATAGATAAGTTGTTACGATTATAATATTTTAGTATGTTAAACAATATTAATGTTTAATTGTTCAAAAAATTTATATTTTTGGATGTTAATGACATACATGCGACAATATGTTATAATATTCTTTGTAAGTTTTCTAATGCTTATTGCTTGTAAAACTAACTACACACCTAAACGAAGTGGGTATTTTAGAATTGATTTTCCTGAGAAAAGAAGTTTAGTTACTTATGAATCAAATCAATGTCCTTTTGCTTTTGAATATTCTAATCTTGGAGCGATAGAACAAGATGTAAATGATATGAATGAAATGCATGAACATCCTTGTTGGTTTAATATTTATTTTAAAGATTATGGTACAAAAATATACTTAAGCTATACCTCAATAAGCAGTAAGAATACTTTAGAAAAATTAATAAAAGATAGTTATACGCTCACTTTTAAACACACCATTAGGGCTGATTATATTGATGAAACAGTTATAAAAGGCAAAAATAAAAATGTAAGTGGTATGTTGTATGATGTTGGTGGTAATGCTGCTTCTGGTGTTCAGTTTTATGTAACAGATAGTACGCACCATTTTCTACGTGGCTCTTTATATTTCAATACAGCACCAAATATTGATTCTTTGGCACCAGCTATTGAATATTTTAGAAATGATGTATTGCTTTTAATCGAAACGCTTAGATGGAAATAAAATTTAGCATTATATGCTAATATCTAAAACTTCTAAGTCCATTGCTCCTGCTGGAGTTTGCACGGTAACTTTATCACCTTTTTCTTTACCTAACAACGCAGCACCAATTGGTGATTTTACGGAAATCTTCATTTGCTTTAGGTCAGCTTCATTTTCAGAAACTAATTGATAAGTAAAATCTTTTTTCATCTTGATGTTTTTTACTTTTACCTTGCATAAAATAGATACTTTTGATGTGTCTATTTTACTTGTATCTAATATTCTTGCACTACCTATTGCTGCTTCTAGTTTTCTGATTTTAAGTTCTAATAATCCTTGTGCCTCTTTGGCTGCATCATATTCTGCATTCTCAGATAAGTCACCTTTTTCTCTTGCTTCTGCTATTGCTTTTGAAGCTGATGGTCTATCAACAGATACTAGTTGTTGTAATTCCTGTTTCATTTTTTCCAAAGTTTCTTCTGTTACATATACTAATTCTGACATAATATTATATTTTATATGAAAAAAATAGACACGTTCCTTTTGAGAACGTGTCGTACATTGCAAAGTTATATCTTTTTACAATAAAATCAAGAAAATTAACAGTTTTCTTTTATTATTGGTAATATTTTATCCCACAATACTTTTACCAATTTGTACTTGGATTGCACTGTCCATCCAGCAATATGTGGCGTGGCAATAACATTTTCATTATTAATTAATTGATGATACTTTTCTATTGGGTGTATCTTGTTTTGATAGATAGGTTCGTCTTCATAAACATCTACACAAAATCCTTTTATTTTTTTTGTTTCTATTGCATGTATTATTGATAATGTATCTACAACAGCACCTCTTGATGTATTAATGATAATTGGTTGTTTGTGGCAATTATTGAT
Source organism: Sphingobacteriales bacterium (assembly GCA_016699615.1). Lineage (NCBI taxonomy): Bacteria > Pseudomonadati > Bacteroidota > Sphingobacteriia > Sphingobacteriales > Sphingobacteriales bacterium. The sequence continues at coordinate 1,288,487 of CP064984.1, forward strand.
GAAACTATCATTTATAAAATGATGTGTGCTTTTATTATAAGGCACATGTAAGCTTATTACATCACATTCTGATTGTATTTGTTGAATATCAACTTGGGTTTTGTATTTGTTGGGCAAAATATCATTTACTAATATTTCTACATCAAATCCTGCCAATTTTTTTGCAAACGCAGCACCTGTGTGCCCAAAACCAATAATTCCAATTGTTTTTCCATCTAATTCTTCTCCTCTAAAATATTCTCTATTCCAAATATTATTTTTTATTGCTTGATTAGAAATGCTTATCTTATTTAATACATTAAGTAACATAGACAAAGCATGTTCGCCTACTGCGTTGGCGTTTCCTTCTGGAGAATTTACAACAGCAATTCCTTTGCTATTTGCATATGCAACATCTACATTTTCTAAGCCACTTCCAACTCTTGCAATTACTTTTAAACTTTTAGCAGCGTCAATTGTTGTTTTGTCTATTTTTAAATATGTTGTAATCACTATTAAATGATATTGGCTTATTATTTCTACTAATTTCTCTTTTGAAATATTAGTAATCACATCAACTTCAAAACCAAATTCTTTTAGTTTATCTTCTAAATACTCATGAATATTATCTGTGATTAGTGCTTTTAGCATTTTTAGAATTATCTTGTAATATGAATCAATTCACTTGTTATCATTGCAGTTGCTCCCCAAAGAATTTTATCTTCAATTGTAATATATGGTGCTTGCAATACAATACCTATACCTGATTTTATTGGTTTTTCTTCTATTTTTGCCTGCTGCAAATATGCAAGTGGTACTTCCAATACTCTCTTCACTTCTACGTTTGTTATATAGTTTGGTGGCTGTTGCATATATCCAACAATTGGATAAATGATAAAATTACTTGCAGCTACAAATACCTTGCTCATTGAGCCTAAAACTTCTATCTCTGAACGTTGAATACCAACCTCTTCTTCTGTTTCTCTGAGAGCAGTATCAATATAATTAATATCAGATGGTTCAACTTTTCCACCTGGAAAACTAATTTGCCCACTGTGAACACCAGTATTTTCTGGTCTTTCAATAAAAAGCACATATGGCTCATCTTCTTTTTTAAAAACAAGAATTAATACAGCACTTTTTTTGGCTAATGGATTTGTAGGAATAGTAAAGTTTTTTGCATTGCTGTAATATGGCTGCATTATCTGATGTGCCAAAACACCAGGCAGTTTATTACTTTCTATTGTCGTAGATATTTTAGCTAATATTTGATTGAAATGCATTATTGAACTCTAAATACAATATTACATCTATTTTTTTAAGAAAAAAAACTGTAATATTTGTGTAAAATATCTGAAAAGTTAATGTAATATTTATGTATCTTTGAAGTGATAAAATTTATATAAAATGAGAAATAGATACTTTATAACAATCTTTTGTTTCCTAACAATATTTGTGTCTTGTAAAAAAGATGGTGCAAATACAGATCCAAATCGTACACTTAAAAGAATTTGTTTTGGTTCATGTTCTTCTCAACATGTTAATAATCATGATATATTTAGGTATATCAGAGCACAATATCCAGATTTATATATTGCTGGTGGCGATAATATATATGGTGATTTTTTTGCTATTATTCCTGGTTCTAAAGACTATATGATTAGAGCATACCAAAATCAATGGAAACACAAACCTGTGACAGATTTGTATAATAATGTTGAAACATTAGCAACTTGGGACGATCATGATTTTGGACAAAATGATGGTGTAGAAGATAATTCTGCTAAATATTATGCAAAAGAATTGTTTTTTCAATGGTTTAAAATTCCAGAAGACCATCCGCGTAGATTTAATCCAAGTGGCGAAATATACGCTGTGCAAGAATACGGAGATGCTGACCACAAAGTACAAGTATTATTATTAGATCTAAGATGGTCTCACACACCTTATAAAGTTGGTGGTGCTGCTGGTGCATTGTCTGGCTATGATACAATAATGGATACAAATGCAAGGATGATGAGTGATGAACAATGGACTTGGTTGGGTACTCAACTTGAAAAACCAGCAAAACTAAGAATTATAGTATCTAGCTTGCAGTTTTCTGCATCATATAATGGTGGTGAAGCTTGGAATGTATTACCTTTAGAGCAACAAAGAATGATTAATCTTATTAAAACAAAAAGAGCAAATGGTGTTCTTTTTATAAGTGGTGACGTGCATTTCGGTGACCTTAATGTAATAAAACCTACAGATTGCTATCCTTTATATGATTTAACATCAAGTGGTTTAACACATCGTGAAGAGAAACCATATAAAAGTACTAATAGAGTTCCTGGTGTTGGAGCACCGCTCAACAATTTAAATTTTGGACAAATAGATATTGATTGGGATAACCAAAATATTACAATGCTAGTAAATAATAATAAAGCTGTTGCAAAAATTAAAAAAACAATTCCTTTTGCTGATTTGAACTTTTAATCTCAAAAATATTAAATTAATAATTTTAAAAAGTGGCTTATTTAAAGTCACTTTTTTTATTTTTGGTGTATGGATTTATTTGAACAAACAAAAAGTATACAAAAAGATATTGATGACTTTAGCATTAGTGATGCTGCTACTTTAGAACAATTTAGAATAAAATATCTTGGTACTAAAAATGTATTGAAAGATGTTTTTGCTGAAATAAAAAACATTCCGAATGAACAAAAAAAAGCATTTGGACAATTGGTAAATGAAGCTAAAATAAAAGCAGAAGAAAAGTTTGAGCAATATAAAGATAGTTTCAGTTCAACATCTAATAAAAAACAAGAAATAGACTTAACACTTCCTGGTGTAAAACAATCTGTTGGTAGTAGACATCCTGTAAATATTGTGAAAAATGAAATCATTGCGATACTAAATAGACTAGGTTTTGCTGTGGCTTTAGATAGAGAAATGGAAGATGATTGGCACAATTTTACAGCACTAAACATGCCAGAAGACCACACAGCCAGAGACATGCAAGATACTTTTTACTTACAAATAAATCCTGCGATGTTATTGCGTACACATACATCTTCTGTACAAATTAGAGTGATGGAAAAACAACAGCCACCAATTAGAATTATTGCGCCTGGACGTGTGTTTAGAAACGAAACAATTTCTGCGCGTGCGCATTGTTTCTTTCATCAAGTGGAAGGTTTGTATATTGATAAAAATGTAAGCTTTGCAGATTTATTACAAACACTAGATTATTTTGTAAAAGAAATGTTTGGCAAAGACACTAAAATTGGCTTGAGACCATCTTATTTTCCATTTACAGAACCATCAGCAGAAGTTGATGTATCTTGCTTTATTTGTAATAGCAAAGGTTGTAATGTTTGTAAATATTCTGGTTGGGTAGAGATTTTAGGTTGTGGAATGGTAGACCCAGCTGTATTGAAAAACTGTAATATTGATCCTAAAGAATATTCTGGTTTTGCTTTTGGAATGGGCATTGAACGCATTACTATGCTTAAATATCAAATTAATGATTTAAGATTGTTTTCAGAAAACGATATGCGTTTTTTAAAACAATTCAAATCTGCATAAAATAAATCTTATTGATAACATTTTGGATAATTATATCAATAATACTGTGTGTTGGCTATGCTTGTCTACAGTTTTTTTATGTATATCAATGGAAACAAATAGATGTTGATTTAGCAACAACAATACATAAAGAACTTTATGTTGCACTTATAATTCCCACCAGAAATGAGGCAAATAACATTGAATCTCTGCTACATTCTATAGCAAAACAAAACTATCCAAGTTCTCAAATAGAAATTATAATTGTAGATGATTTTTCGGAAGATGATACTGTAGAAAAAGCAAAAAATATATTGCAACAACTTCCTTATCAATATAAAATTTTACATCTAAAAAATTATATAACTAATCATCTTGCGCATAAGAAAAGTGCTATTGAATATGCAATTGCACAAACTAATCAAGAACTAATTATTACTACTGATGCTGACTGTGTAGTACAACCTTATTGGATAAAAAATATTGTACAAATGTTTGTAGCAACAAATGCAAATTTAGTCGCATCGCCTGTTGCCTTACAAACAAAATCTATTTCAAATATTTGGAATCGTTTTGAGTGTTTAGATTTTTGTGGTATGCAATTAATAACTGGCGCAAGCATTCAAGCAAAAATTTTTAATATGGCTAATGGTGCAAATTTGGCTTATTTAAAAAGTGCTTTTCTTGCTTGTGATGGCTACAAAGGAATTGACAACAATGCAAGTGGTGATGACATGCTTCTGATACACAAGATTGCTCAATTAGATAAAGAGAAAATTTTTTTTCTAAAAAATGGTGATGTTATTACCTATACATCTACAACAAACAGTATAAAAGAATTTTTACATCAACGATTTAGATGGACAAGCAAAGCAACTTTGTATCAAGATAAAAGAATAACAATAATGCTTGCTTTGGTATTGTTGTTCTGCATTTCTATACTTGTCAACTTATTACTTACGTTGGCATTTCCAATATATTATAGTATTTTCCCAAATCATAGTTTAGATGGTTTGTTGTGTTTTTTAAATGTCTTAATCTTTGCTGTTTTATTTATTTTTCAATTTATATTTAAAACTATTGCTGATTATTATTTATTAAAACAGGCAACTCGTTTTTTTAATGCTCCTATTTTGATGAACAAATTTATAGTTTCTGAGTGCTTGCATATTGCATATATTGTATTTGTTGGTACTTTGGGCAACTTTGTATCATCAAATTGGAAAGGAAGAAAAATAAAGTAGATTTATTATCTAAACTAATTTTCTCGAAAAAATGCTTATTTTTGAAAAAATGTAATTTGAATATTCATGCTTTTTAATTCATTTAGTTTCCTGCTATTTTTCCCTATCTTTTTGTTGTTATACTTCAAAATTGCAAAAAAGCATCAATGGAAACTATTGCTATTGAGTGGATATTACTTTTATGGTTCATTTGCTCCAAAATATTTACTGATTTTGGTTGCCATTACACTTAATGATTATTTTGCTGGACAAAAAATTGAATCATCAACGACAAATGCTCAGAAGAAAAGATGGTTATTTTTGAGCATAGGCATGAACTTAGGTATCTTGTTTTTCTTTAAATACATAGATTTTTTAGATGATAATGTGCGAAGCTTATTTGAACTCTTGCATTTGCCGTACTTTGTTCCTAATGATTTTTTCAATAATATTATTGTGCCTGTTGGTGTTTCGTTTATCACATTTCAATCATTAAGTTATACCATAGATATATACAAAGGATTGATAAAACCAGAAAAACACTTAGGGTACTTTGCTACGTTTACTGCATTTTGGCCAGTAATGGTGAATGGTCCAATTGAAAGAGCAAAAAACTTATTACCACAATTAAAGGTTGCTCATGATTTTGATTATGACAGAACACGAAGTGGGTTGATAAGAATGTTGTTTGGTTTCTTTAAAAAATTAGTGATAGCAGATAGATTGGCATTTTTTGTTGATGATATGTATTTGCATTTTAATGATGCAAGTGGATGGACAATAATATTGGGTGCTACGTTATTTTTCTTTCAAGTGTATTGTGATTTTTCTGGATACTCAGATATTGCCTTAGGTGCAGCAAGAATAATGGGCATCAATATTACTGAAAACTTTAAACGACCATTCTTTTCAAAAAATTTGGCTGAGTTTTGGACAAGATGGCATGTTTCATTATCAACTTGGTTGACTGATTATGTGTTCTTTTATTTAGGTGCATACAAATCAACAGGAATGAAAGTTGTGTTTAATGTAATCTTCGTTCTTACCATATGTGGTTTATGGCATGGTGCAAATTGGCCAATGATATTGGCATTTTCTATGATAGGTGTTGCAATGGCAATACGCTACTTGTGGCAATACAATGTAGTAAGAAACATTAAACCAAGCAATGCTTATAAACTGTTTGATAAATATTTTCCAGATTGGGCACATGTAGCAACAACAATTGCTATTTTGGTTTTTTGTTTTTTATTATTTAGAGTACATACAGCTCAGCAAGTTTGGAATGCTATGCATCCTACAGAAACGACAAGTTGGTGGCATATTGCATCATTACTATATACTAAACTATTTCATCTTGCTAGTGCCAATTATTTTTATGCTTGGATAACACACAAAGGCATTGTAGAATTTGTTTGTGGTATATTCTTTTTAGCAACACTTGTTTTTATAGAATACAAAATAGGTGATACACCAATTGATACTGTGATTATGAATAAAAGCAAAAATATTAGATGGTTAATTTATATACTTTTTGCTTTGTCTATTACCTGGTTTGGTGTGTTTAATAATACATCATTTGTCTATTTTCAATATTAATGAAAAAAGTAATAAAAAAAATATTTATACTTTTTATTATAATTGTTTGTACATCAACAATCATACATTTATTTGTACCATTTTTTTGGGGCGATTATACTCAAACTACAAAAATATTACACTACCAAAAAAATTATGCTAACTATAATACTTTATTTTTTGGTGGTAGTTTAGAGTATAGACACATACATCCAACTGTGGTTGATGCCACTTTGAAAAAAGAAAACATTCAACTAAAATCTTTTAATATGGGTGTTGATGGACATAATATCATTCAACAACTACGAGATGTTGATGGTGTTTTGAGGATAAAAAATCCGAACCTAAAATATATTTTCATTTCTTTGTCTAGTGAGCCATATTTCTTTAAGCCTAATAGAAATACAGCCAAATGGATTTCGTGGCACAATACCAAATCATATTTTAATGCCATGAGCATATTGCCTACCTTGGAAGATGATTGGGCAATAAAAGGTAGATATATGTTTTACTATACAATGTCATACATTAAAAACAAACTTTTTTTTGGTATTGTATCAAATTTATTACAAAGTTATAAAGATAGAGCTGATTTAGATTTGGCATATTTGGGCAAAAATAAAGATGGTTTTTTCTCTTACAATGAAGAGGAAAAATTATTATTACAAGATTATAAATGGGCTGATGAATTTGTATTAGAATCTAACGTTGTGTACAAAAATGATAAACGAAAAAGAGATAGCTTGACAAATAGTATTGCTGAATCTTTTAAAAATAGCAGCAAACTACAAAAAGTGAATAAAGCTGAATTAAATGTACTTCTCAACTTAGTGAAAAAATGCAATAAAAAAGGTATTGATGTCTATTTTATCTTGCCTCCACGTGCAAGAACAAGTTATAATTTTTTGTTGCCATTATATAATGCACTACCAGAAAACAGATGTATTGAATTGGCAAATCCTTTGCAATATCCTGAGTTTTATGATGTTCGTTATGGTTACAATTTTCATCATCTAAATTTGGAAGGCGCTAATTTGTATAGTAAAAAATTGGGCGAAAAAATTGGGCAACTTTTTAATAAAAACATTTCTGCTTTACAATAAAATTGACAGTTCTATTTTTTTTATATTGAGTATTTCGTCTTGATGTGTGGTGCATACACTTGCACTATATTGTTCGTCTATTTTGAGTAGTTGATAGTACATTTTTTGTTCATCGCAAAGTAACGATGATTCATCATAAATATTTGTTTTTCCTAAGATTTCAACGCCTCTTCCATCGCATTTTATGGCTGATTCTTTGATTGCCCAATAATCAAAAAAAACACTATTTGGGTTGCTTGCTTCTTGTATTCTTTGCCATTCTACATCATTAAAATATTTTTTAAATAATGTATTGTCTATGTTTCTGTGTTTTTCAATATCTATACCAATATTGTTGTTTTGTACTAATGCTAAAATTACATAATCGCCAGAATGCGATATATTGAAATCAATATCTTCTGCTAAGTATGGTTTTTCTTTTTTATGGTATTTTATGTCTGAAAGTGTGTATGCAATATTGTTTTGTTGTAATGCAAATTCTAATAATTTTTTGCCTAAAAATGTGTGCCATTGTTGTTGTTCAAACTTGTATTGTTTAATTTCATTTACAATATTTTGTGGCATTTCTTGTAATGCTTTTTCTAAAACATCATTATTATATTCTTCTTTTAATTCAGTATAATAAATACATATCATTTTATAAAAAGCTGATTTCTATATTTGATTTAAAATCTTTCATGAAAATGGCGCGCTGAGTTGCTTTTATTTTCAGCAATTTTGTTGGTATATATTCGATATCTTGTTCGCTTGAAAAAATTAAATTTTTAATTTCTTTATGTATTATAATTTTTTCTGTCTCGTTTCTTTTTCTATAAATGTACATGCTTTTGATTGGTGTTTTTGTTGATGTTGCATTATACATTTCTACTGCTACACTATCAAGTTCATGAATATAATTTTGTGTGTATAAGTGTTTTATATTTTCTTTGTTGATATCGCATTCTAACAAAACATTTAGTGTTTTACTCCAATCTACACTATCTTGAATTTGTGTTTCTTGTTTATCGTTTATTGTAATTGTTTTTTTTGCTTTCTTATTTTCTAATTGATTGTTGTGTATGTCTTCCTCCACCAATTTTGTAATATCAAAATTGTCTGGTGTTGTTTGCTTTATATTTTTTGCTTCCTTATTTTGATTGCAAGCAAATACAATTATTAATATAAATATGTAGTATATTTTGTTGTTTAACATGGTCATTTTTAATCTATCAATACATGACCTTCCATTTGTTTTGGAATTTCTAATTGCATCATCTTTAATATTGATGGTGCTATGTCTGCAAGTTTTCCTGGTCTTAGTTCGCCCTTATATTCTTTGTCTATTAAAAATAATGGTACTATGTTTTTGGTGTGTGCTGTATTTGGTGTGCCATTATCATTAATCATAAAGTCTGCATTTCCGTGATCTGCTGTTAGGAAAATGGCGTAATCTAATTCTAATGCTGCATTTACTAATTCTTCCACACATTTATCTACTGTTTCTGCTGCTTTTATGCCTGCTTCAAAAACGCCAGTATGTCCTACCATATCTGTGTTGGCAAAATTTAGGCATACAAAGTGTGGCTGATTTTCTTGTATAAATTGTATTGCTGCGTCTTTTATTTGGTATGCACTCATTTCTGGTTGCAAATCGTAGGTGGCAACTTTTGGTGATGGAATTAAAATTCGTTGTTCGCCATCAAAAGTTTGTTCTCTTCCGCCAGAAAAGAAAAATGTAACATGCGGATATTTTTCTGTTTCTGCAATTCTAAGTTGAGTTAGATTATTTTTTGCAATTACTTCTCCTAGTGAATTTGGTATATTATCTTTTCCAAAAATTGTTTTTACATTGATAAATGTTTCATCATAAATGGTCATTGTTACATAATACAATGGTATGATGTGCATGTCTAATTCTGGCATATCTTTTTGTGATAATACCTGTGTAATTTCTCTACATCTATCTGTTCTAAAATTGAAACATATTACTACATCATCTTCTTGAATTACTGCTTTTGGTTGTTTATCATCATTCAACAAAACAATAGGTTGTATAAACTCATCTGTTACATCATTTTGGTATGATGCTTCTATTGCTTCGCTAATATTTGAATAGGCTGTGCCTTTTGCGTGTACTAATAAATCGTATGCTAATTTTATTCTTTCCCAACGTTTATCTCTGTCCATTGCATAGTATCTACCACAAATGCTTGCAATTTGTGTGGTTGTATTTTTGCAATATTGTTCTAAGTTTTGTAGATATACCAATCCAGATTTTGGATCTGTGTCTCTTCCATCTGTAATTGCATGTACAAAGCAATTTTGTATTTGGTGTTCGTTGGCTGTTTTTATTAATTCTTTTAGATGGCTGGTGTGCGCATGAATGCCTCCATCTGACACTAAGCCCAAAAGTGAACTTTTTTATTATTTGTTTTAGCATAATTAAATGCTTCTAATAATGTTTGGTTTTGTTTTAGCTCTCCTGTTTCTCTTTTTTTATTAATTAATAATAAATCTTGATAGATAACTCTGCCTGCTCCTAAGTTCATATGTCCAACTTCTGAGTTGCCCATTTGGTCTGCTGGCAAGCCAACATATTCGCCATGTGTTAATAGTCCTGTGTTTTTGTATTTTAGATACAAACTATCTATGAATGGTGTTTTGGCTGCTTCTATTGCACTGTTTGCTGGGTTTCTGTTGATTCCCCAACCATCCATTATTGCTAATATTACTTTTTTTTGTTTGCCTTTCACGAATATTATTTTACTTTTGCGTACTTTGGCATAATATATGCGAGATATTATACGAATTTACTATTATGTTTGCTAGAATACAATTATTTGTTATCATTTTTTGTTTATGTTTTGTTCAACCTACAAGAGCACAAGATAATTCTAATGTTATTTTAAGTGATATTCAACAAGCCAATATTAATGATTTATCAAAATATTTTAATAAAAGAATAGATATTACTATTAATCAAAATGAGAATAACTATAGTATTGAACAAGCTGCTATTATTCTAAAGAATTTTTTGAGTGGTTTGACTGGTAGAGAAGTTGTTTTGTTGCAAAAAGGAAAATCTGAAGATAATACTCAATTTATTATTGGTTCTTTAAAATCAAAAACTGCAAAGTATAAGACATATATTCTTCTAAAAAATACGACTAAAGGATATCTTATTCATGATATTCGATTTGAGAAAGAATAGTTGTTATATGTAATCGGCATCTTGTCCAAATCTGTATTCCATTAGGTATTTTAATGCTTGCTCTACGCTCAAATCTTCAAATAGTACTTTGTACACATGATCTATGATTGGTGTTCTTACATTGTAATAGCTTGCAATTTTTTTACTGACATTGGCTGTTTTTATACCTTCTGCTACTTCTGTAGATGTTGCAATTATATGTTCTAATGTCTCTCCTTTTGCTAGCCTTGAGCCAACTGTAAAGTTTCTACTCATTGGGCTGGTGCATGTAGCAACCAAATCTCCAATGCCTGCTAAACCTAAAAATGCGTTTTTGTTTGCACCCATTGCTGTTGATAGTCTAATGATTTCGCCCATACCTCGAGTAATAAGAAATCCTAAGGCATTTTGTCCAAAACCTAATCCGCTTAATGCACCAGCTGCTAATGCCATTGTATTTTTTAATACGCCAGCTAGTTCTACTGAATAGATATCATTATTACCATATACTTGTAGTCTTTTGCTTCTAATGGCTTTTTCGCCTTCCTGAATTACTTCATTAAACTTGCTTGCTATTACGGTTGCTGCTGGATGCATGTTTGCAATTTCGCGTGCAAGGTTTAGCCGGACATACATCCTATTCTTTTTACGCTGTTTCTTCTAGTATTACTTGGCTCATCGTTTTTACATCATTGACATTTAGTTTTAAATCTTTATCTAACAATGATGTGCCTTCTTCTAGTTTTATATCAAAGCCTTTGGTGCAATGTATTATAATATGATCTGGATGTAATAGTGGTGCTATTTGTTTTATTGTACTTCTAAAATTATCTGAAGAAAGTGATGGAAAAATTAAATAGCATTGGCTTGTAATTTCTTGAAAGTCTGTGGTTGCTGTAATATTTGGATGAATTTGTTGTCCATTATTAGTTCTATCTCTATTAATGCTATCAACGGCATCTTGTCTTTTGGAATGCAGGTAAACTTTTTTGTTTTCTGCTAAGAGATTTGCTACTGCTGTACCAAAGCTTCCTGCACCAATTACTGCAACTGGATTATTATCTGATATATTTTTCAAGTCCATATCCGTTCATTCTATTGTGATAATAATATAGTAGGTTTAAATCTTCGCTTGTAATATTTCCATCTTTTGTTTTTAGTAAAGGTAGATTTGTATGATATATACTAATATTATGTATACCTATTTCTATAATTTCATCTAGTTCTTTTGTCGTTAAATTGGAAGAAAGTTTTAGTTTGTCTTTACTATTAAGTATGTATAATTCGTCTAAGATAATTTTCATATTCATTTTAAAGCTTTCCCAATCTATTTCTCTGTCTTCTTCTGGTAATCTTAGAATTGTGTACACATCGTTAGTATTTATTTTCTTTTTTAATAATTCAAAAGCAACAAATGGTACTACATGTGCTGTTTTTACTACATTATTTCTATGAAAACTATCTACTATTTTTTCGCCTAAGTATTGTGTGTATATTGTTTCTCTTTGGTCGTCTTTTTTAAATACGCCATTTGAATAAAAATATTTTTCTATATCTATTTTATTCTTATTTTTATCTATACTATTTCCTTCATCATCTATATCATTACCAAAAACATCCATTGGTTCTCCTAATGAAATATGTACATCTGATGATTTTGAAAATGTTTCCCAGAAAAATTTCCAGATTGTTTTGAATGGTAATTGTGTGCTTTCTTTTACTAAATATTGTTCTTTTCCTGTTCTTTTCAAATAGTCATCAATAAGTGAAGATGCTTCTAGTACAAAATTATAACTCAACACTAATGGTACTACAAATATTTTTGGTGCAAGACTAATTGGATTGGTTTCATAATGTTCTCTTTGTGCATCTAAGACAGTTCCTAATAATCCTAATTTTAAGTTAGTTTCTATTTCTCCATTTCTTGAACGTGTGCCTCCAGGAAAAAATATGGTATGTGCACCAGCAACAATGTTTGTTTTTGAGTATTGTTTGAGTGTTTCTATATATATGCTGTTCTTTTTTCGTCTATCTAATTTATAAGCACCTAAGTTGCCCATAAATAGTGAAAAAAACTTTGAATTAAATAGATTTAATCCTGCGCCGTATTGAAATGCTGGCATTCCAATATAATCCATTGCAAAACCAATCATCACTGAATCTAAGTTGCTAAAGTGTGTTGGTACAAGCACTATTGTGCCTTTGGTAGCTAAGCTTCTTATTTTTTCTACTTGTCCAGATACAATTAGCTTATCTAATAATGAATCTTGTGGTCTAAATATTTCCTTGATTCCTCCAAAATGTGAGTTGAATAATCTGGCAAAAAATCTTCTCAGTATTTGTCTTGCCAACCAATAAAGTTTTGGACTAAAGTTTCCCCACATTTCATTGGCATATCTTGTGGCTATTTTCTGTAAAATATCTTGATTGGTTTCTTCTAATTGAAATGATTCTTGTTCATTTGCAGTTTTTAGTGTTTCCTTTTTTATTCCTGACCAAAATTCTTTTTCATCTTCAGGATCTACTTCCCAAGGTTCTGTTTTTATTCTTATTCTTTCTTGGTATAATGTTTTTTTAATTTCTTCCTGAATCTTTTTTTCGGATTCGTAATTTTTATTCAGTTGAATTATTGTTTCAGATACTGTTTCCTGAAGTATCTTGTCTTTTTGTAAAGCAATTTTACTTATAGGCCAATCTTTGATTTTGTCTATAACTGGTTTGTAAATCATATTCTTTACATTTTGTTTTTTGCTAAATTAAAAATAACTAAAAATAAACAAAGAAAAGCAAGAATTAAAAATTACCTTTGTTTTGATAAATTACCATGATAAAAGCACAAAAGAGTTTTGGGCAGCATTTTCTGAAAGATAACAGTATTTTGAGTAAAATTGCAGATGAAGTAAAACTATCTGACAATGATTATAATAGAATAGAAATTGGTCCAGGCATGGGTGCCTTGACAAATTTCTTACTTCTACAAAATAAAAAACTTAGCTGTATTGAAGTAGATAAAAGATGTGTGGCTTTTTTAGAAGAAAAATATCAGAAGAAAATTGCTGAAAATCTTTTAGAAATTGTTGAAGCTGATTTTTTAAACATAAAACTAAATAGCTTTTTGCAGCAACAAACATTAATTGTTGGAAATTTTCCATATAATATTTCATCACAAATTATATTTAGTGTATTAGATGCTTATCAAAAAGTGCCAGTAATGATTGGTATGTTTCAGAAAGAAATGGCTGCGCGTGTGGCTGCTGCACATGGTAGCAAAACATATGGTATTATTAGTATTCTTACACAGTTTTATTATGATGTTACTTTTTTGTTTGATGTGCCACCATCTAGTTTTGTGCCTGCACCAAAAGTTGATAGTGCTGTAATAAAATTAGTTAGAAAAGATAATATAGATGAAAACTTCAATTATAGTTTACTCAAACATATTGTAAAAATGAGTTTTAACCAACGCAGGAAAATGTTGCGTTCTTCTTTGAAAAGCATTGTTCCTGCTGATATTTTGAAAGATGAATTTTATAATCTAAGACCAGAACAATTGAGTGTTTTGGATTTTATAGAGCTTACTAAAAAGTTGGAAAAACTCAACCAATAACTATTCTAAAACAACACCTACATCTTTTATTCCAAGCAATGGTTCTTGTCTCATTAGTTGAATTACTTTAATGGTGTACTTGCCTTTGTTTTTGAATTGTATGTTTTTTTCTATCGGGAAAATTTGTGTACATAAGCTACCTGTACATTTTCCATATGGCTTTCCAAGCTTGTTGTACAATGGTATTTCTATGTTTTTTAAATCTGGATTTTCTTTTGGTGTTTTTTGTATTATTCTTACCCAAAAATTATTAAACTCATAGTTTTTATTGTGCCTTACAGCTAGTTTTAATTGGTATTTTTTGTTTATGTCTTCAACATTTATTTCAAAGCTTAATGTGTCTTTTGCTTTCCATCCAGCTTCATTCACATTTTTGTACTGTGCATTTTTGTTGCTTAAGCTACATTAAACAATAGCAAACAAAGCAATAAAATATAGAATTTGTAATTTTTTCATGGAACACAAATATACAATTAGATTTTGGGTTTAACATTATTTCTATTGATGAAAGAAATTAATGCCAAATTTACAAAGAAAAGAGAGCCAACTTTGTTTGCTTCCACCAAATCACTTAGTGTATTGTTTACTAAAAAAGTCATGATGCTCATGGCAATTGCCATTACTAATATTTTGTTTTCTTTACTTTGTTGATGATGATATATTTTTTCAATATTTAATATTATATAATAAATAAATATTACAAATAAAATTAAGGCAAAAATACCTTGTTCTGTTAATAACAATAGAAAGTAATTATGTACTGTAGATTGTTCTTCATTGTCGCTAATGTATGTTTGATATGCAGCCACTGTGTATAGTTTGTAGTTGGCTGTAAAATTTCCTGCGCCTACACCATGCCACAACGTGTGTTTGGTCATTTTTATTGCTGCTAACCATCTATAAAATCTTTCAACTGTGCTCATGTCTTCCATTTCGAAAGTTGAATTTAGGTGTGCGTTCAAATCATCATGATAAATTGTAGTATCGTAATTTGGTGCGTATTTTAAGTAGTTATAATTTGATAATATATATGTTGAGAATAATATAATTGCTAATGTTGTAATTATTAGTAAATATTTACTCCATCTCATTTTGATGATAAATATATAAATAGGCATTGCCAACAAAGCTAACCACGCACCACGTGTGTAAGTAAAATATATAGCTGCTAATGTTGTAAGTATACTTATATCTATGAATAATCTTTTTATTGATTGTTTTGATGTGTTTATCCTTAAATAAAATAAAAATGGCAAAAGCATAGTAATGAAAACGCCATAGTTGACATGGTTTCTATAAATTGGAATAACTGCATTGTTTATAGTGTCAAAAGAAAAATTGTCTATTGCATGTAAGACTAATATTGTAATAATTGTAAAGAATGTTGGTATCCAAAGTGTCCAAAGTAGTTTTATTAATCTTTCTTTTTTTTGAATAAAAAATAGTGTAGCTAGATAAAATGACAATATGTATGCTGTTTTTACAATACAAATTTTGAGTGATACTATAATGTTTGTAGAAAGTATTGTACTACAATATGTAATGCATAAATGCAATATTAAAAATAAACTGATGGTATTTTTTTGTAGTATTTCTTTGCTTTTTTTAGTGAACAAAATACCAAATAGTGTTGTGTACATTGCCGTCAAAAACATTAATGGTTCTGATGGAATATCGAAAACGCTTTTATTAAAATCGTATTCTATTGTAAATGGCAACACAAATAATAGTAAAAAATATAGATGTGTTGGTTGATATATAAAATATATTCCAAATAAACATATTATTGGAATTATTGAAAAATATATACTATCAAAATATACTGATGAAATTAATATTATAATAAATAAAATAGAAAATATTATAAAACTTTTTTGTTTGTCAAAATAAAAATAGCTGTCTATTTTATTACTTGTTGGCATGTTTCACTTGTTCGTACACAATGGCAAATAACAAAGCTGTAGCAAATGTGATGATGCAAGAAAATAGCACAATTTGCCAACGCACTGGTTTTGATTTTTTTGGAGAAACATATGCATCTTCAATGATATAAATTGTTTTAAAATCATTATTCACAGAAATACTATACTGATTTCTTAAATCTTTGAATTTCTCCATGTTTTCAATTGCAACTGTATTTGTGTTTGATACTTTGCTGTTTTCTGCAATTAGTTGTTCTATTTGTTCTAATACTTTTTGTTTGTTTTCGAGAATTATTTGCTGTACTTTTTTTTCTGATAAGTGAACAATATCTTTTGCAATATTTGCTGCCAATTGTGCATCTGTGTCTAAAACAGTAACTTCTATTGCATCAGCATCATTTCTTTGAATAGTTATTAATGATGCATATTCTTTTTGTGTATAAAAATCTTCTAATGCTTTTGTTTTTTGTTTTATTTTATAATGTTTGTTTAATTTGTATTTTTCTATTATTTGTTGCGTGATTGATGATGATTTTGCTACAGCAATAAATCTGTCTGCATCATCTCTGCTGCCAAACATTGATATGTTTGCTGTATTCTCTTGGTTAAAAAGATTGGCTCTGTCTGTGCTTTGTGGATTTGTAACATATAGCTCTATCTTGGACTCAAAATATGGTGGCATAATGGCTGGCATTGTAATAATGCTACTCAACACAATTGCTAATATTGATAAACCAAGTATGTACTTTTTCCATTTAAAAAACATTTGAAACAATTCTGCCATAGGTATGCTAAGATAAACAAATATTAGTAATTATAAAGTCTATGAAATTTTGAGAAAACTATCTATCGCTTTTAATTCTATTATTTATATTTTCTTTTGGTATGTTTTTTTTGTTTATATTATTTTGATTTATTTCTTCTTTTAGATTTTTATTTTCGCTTGTCGCTTTTTGTATTTGGTTAAAATTTGGTTTTATGGTTTCTTCTGCATCCCAATTTTCTTTTACAATAATTGGTGTGTGTTTGTATGTTTTTTCTGGCAATGATTTTGTAGAAAAATTTCCGCTATTCCAAATTTCATTGTCATTATCATCTTTGATAAATTCTGCTTGATGGCTTCCTGCTTGTGTTAATCCAATGTTAATTTTAAACGAACGAGAATTGCGTAAATTTTGTTTTTCTAGTACATTGCCTTGATTATCTTTTAAAATGAAGATTAAATTGGTATAATTTGTGTCTAACTCAATGTTTATCAATAGCTTACCTCCTTTTTTGTTTTCTTCTACCAAAAACGAAATTTCTTGCATTTTGTTGTATTTTCCTGCTAAATCTTGCAAACTTGAATCTTGAAATATGATTTTGTAATTTTGTGCAGGTTTAAAACTACTTTTTATAATATATGTTTTTAAATCTTCTTTTCTCTCAATATTCATTTCAATTTTGTTTCCTGAAGAATCTATTAGTTGTATTTTGTTTGTATCAATATCTTGGATAGAATGAAAAATAGAAATAAGTTGTAAAGAATTGCTTTCTAATATTTTTAGATTTTTGGTTTTTGTTGTATCAAAAAATAATGCTAAATCTTTTTTTGATGTAATTTTCGTTTCTATAGAGTCGATAATTTCATCATTATGCTTGATAAAAAATTGTTGCATTCCTGTGTCTTGTTGCAAATTTGTAAAATATAGTTGTAGTTTTTTATCTTCTGGAAATGCAATTGCGTTAATATTGTTTGGTGTTAGTATTTGAATTTGATCTTCTTTTGGTGAAAATGTTTTGTTCCACGTGATGTTATATTTTCCATTTTGTATGTTTTTGTCTTTTTCTACTATGCGCCAATTTTCTTCTTCTGGCAAGAAAAATGGGATATTGATGTTCTCTAAATTGCTATCTACAACAATTTTATTATCTAAAAATCCGATTTGTTCTGTTGGCAAATCGTAATAATAATTACTGTTTTTATCATCTAATGCATAGATTTTATATTGTCCTGCTTTTAGGTTTTTCAAAGAAAAACTACCGTCAGTATTTATTTTTGTGATGTAATATGGTCTTTTGTTTGTAAAAGCAGAATCGTTCAAATCTTTGTATAATGTTACAAAAGCATTGGCTGGCAATTTATCTTCGTAGTTATGCAATTTTCCTTCAACAGAAATAGAATCTATATATGCGCCAGTAGAAAAAACGTAGGCATAATTATCTATTGGATTTCCTTCATTATTGTCTTTTAATTCATTACCAAAAAATATAGAATATGTTGTATTGCTATCTAGTTTTTCTTTGAATTGAATTTGTAATTCATTCTTTTTTGCTGTAATTTTTGGTTTTGGATCTACATCTGGTGTTATCAACACATTTTGTGGGTTTTGTAATGTTATCCATTCATCAAATAGAATTGAAATATCTTTTGAGCTGAAATTGGTTGAATTGTTTGCTGGTAAAGATGCTTTTACTTTTGGTGGTGTTGTGTCTTTTTCTCCACCTGTTGGCGAAGAAACTACAGCACAGCCATTGATAATTAAACAATGTAGTAATGCAATAATGTAATAATTTATCTTGCTTTTTAAATGGTACATTATTTAATTTTTTCTTTTGTTGATTATCTTCCTAAAAATACCATTAATACAGAAATATCTGCTGGCGAAACTCCAGAAATTCTACTTGCTTGCCCAATAGTTTCTGGCTTTATTTTGTTTAATTTTTGTCTGGCTTCTATAGATAAAGAAACTATTGTATTATAATCAAAATCTGGTTTTAATTTATAATGTTCTAATTTTTCCACTTTTTTTACTTGCTCGTATTCTTTTTCTATATAACCTTCGTATTTTATATTGATTTCTGCTTGTTCCAAAAACTCATTTTCATACTTATCTAAATGTGCTTTTATTGTAGGTACATTTTCTAGTAATGGTATTAGATTAATTTGTGGTCGTGTAATTATCTTCTCCAATTTAGTTTTTTGGTATAATGCAGTTGTTCCTACACTTTCAAAATAAGTATCTATATCATTTGGTTCTACGCTATAGTTTTTGGCAAAATCTGTTATTTCTTGTGTTGCTTTTATCTTTTCGTCTACTCTTTGTAGTCTTTCGTCTTCAGCAAAACCCAATTTATGTGATAATTCAGTCAATCTAATGTCTGCGTTATCTTGTCTGAGTAGTATTCTAAATTCTGCTCTTGATGTAAACATTCTGTATGGTTCTTCAGTTCCTTTGTTCACCAAATCATCTATTAGAACACCAATATAAGCTTCAGATCGTTTTAATATTAATGGTTCATTTTCTTTAACTGCTAAATGAGCATTTATTCCAGCCATCATTCCTTGTGCTGCAGCTTCTTCGTAGCCTGTTGTGCCATTTATTTGTCCAGCAAAGAAAAGGTTTTTAATTAGTTTAGTTTCTAATGATGTTTTAAGCTGTGTTGGTGGAAAGTAATCATATTCGATAGCATATCCTGGTCTAAACATTTTGCATTGCTCAAAACCTGGTATTTGTTGCAATGCTTTGTATTGTACTTCTTCTGGCAATGATGTAGAAAAACCATTTACATATATTTCCACAGTATTCCAACCTTCTGGTTCTACAAATATTTGGTGTCTATCTTTATCTGCAAAACGATTGATTTTATCTTCAATAGATGGACAATATCTTGGTCCTAAACCTTGAATTCTACCTTGAAACATCGGAGACTTATCAAAACCTTCTTTTAATAGTTCATGTACATTAGAATTGGTGTATGTTATCCAACAACAACGTTGTTCTTTTGGTTTTTCTATATTTTTGTATGAAAAGCCAACCACATGCTCATCTCCATTTTGGATATCCATTTTTGTATAGTCTAAGCTTCTGCCATCAATACGTGGTGGTGTTCCTGTTTTCATTCGTCCACTTTCAAAGCCCAGTTGTATTAATTGTTCTGTAATTCCAGTTGCTGCCTTCTCTCCTGCTCTTCCGCCGCCAATTTGTTTTTCTCCAATGTGAATAATTCCATTTAAGAATGTACCATTGGTTAATACTACTGCTTTTGCTCTAATTTCTGTGCCTAAACCTGTTTTAATACCACAAACTGTATTGTTTTCCACAATTAAACCATTCACCATATCTTGCCAGAAATCGATATTTGGTGTTTGTTCCAACATATCTCTCCACACTAAATGGAAATTCATTCTATCGTTTTGTGTACGTGGGCTCCACATTGCTGGTCCTTTAGAAAGATTGAGCATTCTAAATTGTATCATAGTTTTATCTGATACTATTCCTGAATATCCGCCCATTGCATCAATTTCTCTTAGAATTTGACCTTTTGCTACGCCACCCATTGCTGGATTGCAAGACATTTGTGCTATGGTTTGCATATTCATGGTAACTAACAATACTTTGCTACCCATTTTATTAGCCGCACACTGTCGCTTCACAACCTGCGTGTCCTGCTCCTACTACTATTACATCATACGTTTGAAACATATTACAAAGATAGAATTTAATTATTAAAAGGATTTTGAATTTTTATATGTTTTGGCTTATCTTACTAATCAACGATTTTATTCACATGTTTATAAGTGTTGTGTTTATATTGTGTGTATTGTTTCACGTGGAACTAATTTTGTTCTTTCTTTTAATTATAAATTATATTGTTTCACGTGGAACTAAAACTTAGGACAAAATAGTGGCATATTTACTTTTTGGTTTACTGGTTTTCCTGCGTAAATAATTGACACTTCTAATCCACCAACAGAATTTATTGCTTTATTAATGTCTTTAACCAAATTAGCGTCAGAAGAAATTGAAGTAAGAAAGTTTTTATATTGTATGCCTAGGTTGGTTGTTAGTATTCCATTTCCATCATAAAAAAAACCAACAATACCAGATGTTGTAAATGCATATCTTTTTTCAGATAGATTGAATGCTAAATTTGTTCCTACATTCCAGTCTAAATATTTTTTTTGCATAGTAAAAAATGCATTTGGTAAAATCATCATAATTTGTTTGATTTTGATTGACGCACCTGTGTGTATATTGTATCTTAGTTCTCTTTCATAAGATGAATTTAAAAATGTATATTTTGGCTGAAATGTATTGAAAAGTGAAATGCCTGCATAAATACCATATTTGTCCTTTTTGAATGATGATGACCATAATATTCCTAAATTTATTTCTGGTTTAATAAACTTATTTCTATCAAATTGTTCTAAGCTTGGCTTGGACAAATCAAACTCATCGCCTGTAAATTGTGATGCAAAATATAAATTATTATAATCAATAGCACGTTGTAGAAAACCAACTTGAAAACCTGCGCTTAAATAATGTTTTTTTCCATAACCCAAACCTTTGTGATACGCAACTGAAAGATTTAATTTATTCGTTCTTAAAACTGTTTGTCTATCATTGCCAAATAAAATACCTACGCCTAATATATCTTGATTAAGTTTCTTTCTCAATAAACCAAAATCTGCAGATGCTGCAATTGTTGTATATGGTGATGGTGCTTGTACTGTAAAATATTGCATTCTATAATTTGCAATAAAACGATATTCACTATTTATTTTTCCTGTCAATGCTGGATTTAAATTGAGTGGAGAATTGAAAAATTGAGCGAATTTATAATCTTGTGCTTTTGTAATGTTTGAAAAAACAAGAAGAAAACAAATTAAGCAAGTCGATAATGTTTTTTTTCTATTCATTTGTTTAATATTCTTCTATTAAGTATAATAATTTTTTATAAACATATTGATTTTGCAACAAATCATTATGAAATAATGAAACAAAATTACCATTTATTTTTTGTATATCTTCCAATTGTTTTTCTACGATTTGTGTAATACTATTATCATCTATCTTTTGGTAATACTGATACGTGGCATCCATAAATGAAAATGGTTGTATTAATAACGTTGTTTGTTCATTCTTCGTTAAATCAAAAAAATAAAATGCTTGTGTGGTGCCTGCTCTACAAGCTGAAATATTTGGATAACCTAATGAAAAATCTTTTTTGATTTCTTGTTTATTTAAAACCTGGAAATAGTCTGGAATCTTTATTTTTAGAAAATGTTGCCTGTTTGTTTCAATCTTTTTGTCTAAAATATATTCTAATTGCTTCTTTTCTGCAACAAAGTTTTCTTCTGAAAAAAAATATGAAGGATGAATGCCAATGGTTATTGAATTTTTGAATCTTTGAATAATTGCATGCAACATTTTATTCTTTGGACACACATTGCTGTTTTTCTCACCATCATCATTTAATAAGAAAAAGAAAAAAACTGGATTTTTTGTTTGTTCTATAAAAGCTGTGATTTCATCAAAAGTATCAAAAGCATCTTTGTGTTTTTGAAACAATACATTTCTAACTTCTTTTTTTAAAATATTTGGTGGATGCTTGAGCCAATTTCTGCCTTTGTATTGAAATGCATGATCGATATCAAAAGTATATGTTTTACTGAAAGTATGTTTTTTAAAAGTTAGATTTGGATCTTGTGCTAAAATTTGTTCTTTAAAATATATCAACCAAATTTCTACAATTGGTCTAAAATTGAAAACTGGTTTTGAAAGAATTGAATTGGATGAAATGTATCTTCCATGTTCGTCACTTTCGTTGGATAGATATTCTTCGTATCTGGTAATTAAATAAAAAATTGCTGAAAAAATATCAAACTTAATTGTTGTATTTTCATCTGTAGGAAATAAAATTGGCATCTCTCCTTCTTTTGAAATAAATACTTTTTGTGGTACAATATTATCTTCAATAAGAATATTTTCTTGTGGAATATTAAAAGTGTTTTGGAAAATGGTATTATTATAATTTATTTTAAAATCTTTGGATGCCAAAAATTCAATTTCGTTTGTAGTGATATGATAATCTAAATTAAAATATTGTTGAAACACAAAATCAAATACATATTTTATTCTGTTAGTAACTTTTTTAGTGTAGATAACTATCATCAATCAAAAATAAGAAATATTGTAACTTAGCATATCATAATAATGAACTAAAAAAATATGTCTGCACCTTTTTTAATACATCTTCCGCAATTTGAAGGACCTTTCGATTTGCTTTTATTTTTCATTGAAAGAGATGAACTGGACATTGAAGATATTCCTATTTATAAAATCACTACTGATTTTTTACAATACATACACAACTTAGAAAAATTAAATATTGAAGTTGCTAGTGAGTTTATGTTGGTAGCTGCAACATTAATGCGCATAAAAGCAAAAATGTTGTTGCCAAGAAAAGAACTAGATGAGCAAGGTAATGAAATAGATCCAAGACAAGAATTAGTACAACAACTATTAGAATATAAAAAAATAAAAACTGTAGTTGAAGAATTAAAAGACTTGGAAGCAAAACGTAGTTTAAGACATGTGCGTGGCAATCAAAAAAATGAAGTTGAACAATTAATAAAAATATTAGCTGAAGATGTAGATTTAGAAACTGTATCTATGTTCAAACTACTAAAAGCATACCAACGTGCATTAGACAAATACAAAACCAGAACAGAAAAAATAACACATAAAATAGTACAATATCAATATACAATAGAAGAAGAAAGAGGAAATCTTGCATTGTTTGTACAAAACAGAAAAAAAGCTTCTTTCTCAGATATACTATCATCTTGCCAAAATAAAATACATGCTGTGTTTATATTTTTGGGTATGCTTGAGCTTATTCAACAACAAGTTATTTTCTTAGTACTAGGCGAAGGAAATAATAACTTTTGGCTGAGTAGCACTGCTGTTGAAACAGAAAACTAAAAAATCAATAAAACTATTAAGTATGCAAAAAATAATATTAATATTAATAATAAGTTTTTTGCTATTAAGTAACACAAATGCACAAGAAAGCAAAGGTGCTATTGGCTTGCGTTTTGGTTATGGTTGGGGACTTTCTGGAAAATATTTTTTAGATAGAAATGGAAATGCATTAGAATTTACTTTAAAGCAAGGTGTACATGGTGTATTGTATAGTACAAATTTTGTAAATATTGCTACAACATACCAAAAACATTTTGAAATAGACAGACGTGGAAAATGGTTTTTCTATGTGGGTGGTGGTGGCGCATTTGGTGCAGGAAAAACAAGAAGTGACCAAAAAATAGTTTCTACTGGAATAGTACCAATTATTGGTTTAGATTTTTGGACTCAAAATTTAGTAGTGCCTTTCAATCTATCTTTTGACTACGCACCATCTATGTATTATGATAGAAACACAACAGCAAAGAAAAATGATTTTACCATAAATTATTTTAACTTCAATATTGCTGTGCGAATAGGTTTGGGTAGATTATAATTTTTTTCTAATTTTAGTCTATACTTTCAAACTAACTGAAATCAAATATACAATCATATTATTCACATGCATATTGCTTCACATTGTTATGCATGATAGTTGGTTTGTTTTTTAGTAATGCCTTGTTGAGCATTAGCACAGGCGTTTTGTTTGTTGTGTCAGGCATCAATCAAATTTATAAACAAGAAAAAATAAAATTCAATATATTACAATATGCATTTCTAAGCTTATTTATAATTTATTTTATCTGGAGTTTTTATCACTTTTCTACAATTAATGATAGTATAAAAATTATTGTTTCAAAACTAAGTTTGCTTGGTGTTGCATTGTTTTTACCTAATATTATTATACAAAAAAAACAACAGCAAACATTAATAAACATTGCATTATCTATTATTTTTATAATTTCATTATATACAATAATTCTATTTTTTAATGATACTATTTTTTTGGAAAGATGCTTACAGCAAAGGACAAGTATTGCCAACATTTATACATCATAGCAAATTTAGTTTTATACTATTTTGTAGCGTTGTTGTATTAATATTTAATTATAAAAACAAATATTATTATAATATATTAATTATTTATTTTATAATATACTTACATTTTTTGTCTGTAAAAACTGGTTTATTATTATTGTATCTATTTTTATTTTGTGTAATACTATATCAAATCGTCAACAAAAAATGGTACTACCTTTTGTTGTTTTTAGTTCCAATTATATTATATAAAGCAAGTCCAACTTTGCAGCAAAAACTTGCCTATATTGAGTACGATATTCATCAATTAAAAAATAAGAATAGTATAGAATATTCTGATGCACGAAGAATAATTTCTTACCAAATAGCATTTGATATTTTTAAAGAAAATAAATTATTGGGTGTTGGTTTGAGTAATTATAAAAACATTACACAAGAAAAATTTATAGAAAAATATAACTATTATGACAATGAAAAAATGATGTATGTACACAATTCATATTTACATATATTAGCAAGTTGTGGTATTTTAGGATTAATACTATTTTTAATAAGTATTATTAGTATAATATATTATTACATAAAAAAACAAGATTTTTTAGTTTTTAGTTTAGTTGCTTCATTTTTTATATGTTGTTTTTGGGATGCATACACAGAACAATTAGCTGGTTTGAGTATATTGATTTTAATTGTAATTTTAGGCAAACAATATGCAAACAAAAATGAATAATAAAATAATAGGTTTATACTTTGGTTCATTTAATCCAATACATATTGGACATTTGTTAGTTGCTACACACACACGTGAAGCAGCACAACTAGATGAAGTTTGGTTTATTGTTTCACCACAAAATCCATTTAAGCTCAATAGTGAATTAGCTGATGAACAACACAGACTAAATATGGTACAATTATCTGTTCAACAAGTTGATTATTTTAAAGCATCTGATATTGAATTTAATTTGCCAAAACCATCGTACACTTATATTACATTACAACAATTACAAGAAAAACATCCTGAGCATACATTTAAACTTATTATTGGTGAAGACAATGTAGCAAAGTTTGACAACTGGAAAGAAGTACAATGGATAAAAGATAATTTTGAAATATTGGTTTATAACAGGCAAACAAATAATAGTGAAAACACATTTATACACAATACATCATTCACAATTTTAAAATTACCAATGTTAGATATTTCTTCTACAGCAATTAGAAAAAGAATAAAAGAAGAAAAAATAATAACATTTTTTACAAGCAATAATGTAGAAAAGTACATAAAAGAAAATAATTTATACAAATAAAAACTAAAAAATATTTACACACACCAATGTTGGTAATATTTAAAAAGTATTGATTTTCAATTGTACTTATTCACACTAAAAAGAAGTGCATAAGTTTTCTAATTGTGAATTGAAGTAGATAAAAAAAAATAAAAAATTACTGTAAAAAAAAAATCACATACAAGTGAAAATATTAAAAATAAATGCACACTAAAAACAGAGAAATAGACATAAACCAACATAAATAAATATACACAATTAGTGTGTATTAATACTATACAGCAATGTTAGTATAAGTAGCTAAGAATATTATAAAATAGTATAAAAATCTACTAATCAATTCAATAAAAAAGTGAATAACTTGTGAATAAAGTCAAGCTATATAAAAACAAACAATTAAAAACTATACATCATAAAATATTTTTTCCACGAATTCACACAGGTAATAATGTATAATAAAATTTTAATTTTTTAATAAATTATAATACATTATTAGCATCACACTAAAACCAAAAAAATTTAAAAAAAATAAAAAATCAAACTATCTTGCATCATCAATTGTAAAAAATGGAAGAAATAATAGATTTTAAAGAAAAAGTTGCCGAGCTACCCAATCGTGGTTTTTTAGATATTCACATAGATCCAACATTAGATTTATTTGCAGAAATAGAAAAATTAAAAAAAGAAAAAAATGCAGTATTGTTGGCGCATTATTACCAAGATGCAGACATACAAGACATTGCAGATTTTATTGGAGATAGTCTACAATTGGCACAACAAGCAGAAAAAACAACAGCAGATATTATTTTGTTTGCTGGTGTGCATTTTATGGCAGAAACAGCTAAAATTCTTAATCCAACAAAAAAAGTAATTTTACCAGATTTAAACGCAGGTTGCAGTTTAGCAGATAGTTGCCCAGCTGATGATTTTGCGGCTTTCAAAAAAAAATTTCCCGGCTACGCCGTCGTTTCTTATATCAATTGCACAGCCGAAATCAAAGCTTTGTCTGATTATATTGTTACTTCATCAAATGCAGAAATTATAGTTAATTCAATTCCAAAAGAGCAAGGAATTATTTTTGCACCAGACAAAAACTTGGGCGCATACTTAGTAAAAAAATTAAATAGAGAAATGGTGTTGTGGGATGGTGCGTGCATGGTACATGAAATTTTCTCACTGGAAAAAATTATCAAGCTTAAAGAAAAACACCCAAATGCCAAATTGATTGCACATCCAGAGTGCGAAGCAGCAGTTTTGGATATTGCAGATTATATTGGTTCTACAACAAACTTATTAAAATATACGATTAATAGCGACGCAACAGAATTTATTGTGGCAACAGAAACAGGTATTTTGCACAAAATGCAACAATCATCGCCAGATAAAACATTTATACCAGCGCCACCTAACAACAGTTGTGCTTGTAACGATTGTCCACACATGAAGTTGAATACATTAGAAAAAATATATTTGTGCCTAAAATATGAATTACCAGAATTGTTGATGGACGAAGAATTGAGAATAAAATCAAAAATTCCAATAGACAGAATGCTTGAAATATCAGCACAAGCAGGTTTGAAATAAAAACATTAAATTGTAAATAAAACAAAGACAAAAAACTATGAAAAAAATTGCAACTGTATTATTAATTACTTTTTTATTGTATAATTATACTTTAGCACAAAAAAAAGCCATTACCGAAGAAGGAAAAGAAGTATTGCTTTTTGAGAATGGTACATGGAAATATACTGAAGATGAAGAAGGCGAAATAGAAGAAGTTGTAGAAATACCAGTAAATAATAAAAATTTTTTAAAAGACGAAAAAGCATCTTTTTTATTAAAAAGCACCAAAAATGAAATTGGTTATTGGCTTAATCCAAAAAAATGGACTTTCAAAAAAGCACAAAAAAATGAAGATGCAGAATATGATTTACAATACAAAGATGGCGATGCATATGCTATGATAATATCAGAAGGCATGGAAATTCCATTAGAAACACTAAAAGATATAGCTATAAACAATGCAAAAGAAGTATCAGCAGATGTTTCAATATCAAAACAAGAATATAGATATGTAAATGGTCTAAAAATATTGTACATGGAATTGGATGGTAGTATTAAAGGAATGAAATTTTCTTACTTAGGGTATTATTATTCTAATGAAAGTGGAACAACACAATTTGTATGTTTTACAGCACAAAACTTAAAAGAAAAATACAAAGAAGAAATAGTCACATTACTTAATGGAATAGTTGAGTATTAAAAAAGCTAAGTATGAGCCTTGAAATAATCATAACACTAATAATTATTATCATAGGCTTGGTATTATTCATCAAAGAATTTTTTTCAGTAGATACCACAGCTATCATCATCATGTCGCTGTTGATAGTTACTGGAATACTAACACCACAAGAAGGTTTTGCAGGTTTTAATAACAATGCCACTATCACAGTTGCTTGTATGTTTGTATTAAGTCATGCTGTTTTTAAAACAGGAATTTTAGATGGATTTAGTGATTTGATACTTAGAATAAGTAAAAAAAACAGCTACTTGTCTGTAGTTGTTTTAGTGTCGTTTGCAACATTATTATCAGCATTTATAAATGTAACAGCAATTGTTACTATGTTTATTCCTGTTGTATTAAATATATCAGAAAAAACAGACATCAGCCCAGGAAAATATTTAATGCCACTTTCGTTTGGTGCATTATTAGGTGGCGTGTGTACACTCACAGGCACATCTACAAATATATTGGTAAGTAGTATTGCTCAGTCTCATGGATTGGAGCCTTTTGGAATGTTTGAATTTTCAAAAGCAGGAATTTGGATTACGATAATTGGTTTGGCATACTTATTTTCTGTAGGCTATTTGCTATTACCCAATAGAAAAAATAAAAACAAAAAACTAAGTGATGAAATAACCAAATACATTACACAAATAAGAGTAAAAGCAACATCTACAAGTATTGGAAAAACAGCCGAAAACACAAATCTAATCATAAAGTATAATGCTAAAATTTTGCAAATAAACAGAAACAACGAACAAACCATACCATATCCTACATATTTACTAAACGACCAAGACATATTAACAATAAGCATTTCGCCAAAAGACTTAATAGAACTTAGACAAAACTCAAATTATCATATCAGTAGTGAGTTTAATTTTAATCTAGAAAAAATTAATAATAAAAATCAAAAATTAGTAGAAGTATTAATTCCAATAGGTTCACAATTTTCTGGCTTTAGTGCTGAAGAATTAGAGTTTAATAGAAAATATGATTCCGTATTAATTGCAATACGTAGTCATAAGCACACCAATATCAACGACACAAACAATGTAAAATTATTTAGTGGAGATATTCTTTTATTGTTGGCAGACGAAGATAGCTTAGAAGACTTGATAAAAAATAATGATTTGGTTTTAATATCAGAAGACAATAAAAAGCAAAACAAAAATAACTTTAAAGCAGGAATTGTATTATTGACAATATTTGCAGTAATTGGAAGTGCAGCAGTAGGCATTACAAGCATAGTTATTTCAGCAATGTTGGGCTGTTTATTATTAATAATACTAAAAATAGTAGAACCACAAGAAGCATACAAAGCCGTAGAATGGAAAGTAATATTTATGTTGGCTGGTGTTTTGTCAATGGGTGCAGCGATAGAAAAAACAGGTGGAGCACAACTTATAGGTCAGTTTGTGCAACAAAACTACGGACAACTAAACCCAAAAATTATACTCACAGTATTAATATTCATAAGCATTTTATTAACCAATTTTATGTCGAACAATGCAACAGCAGCATTGATGGCACCAATTTGCATAGGCATTGCACAAGAATTAGGCTTTTCAGAAAAACCATTTTTGATTGGGATAATGTTTGCCGCATCACTTAGTTTTATGACACCAATGGGCTACCAAACCAATGCAATAATTTATACACCAGGAAATTATAAATTCTCAGATTATGTAAAAGTAGGTACACCATTAAATATAATGGTTGGCTTTATAGCATCTATTACCATACCATATTTTTTTCCATTTTAATCTATAATTTTGAAAATACATTATCTCGGACACGCAGGCTTTTTGGTAGAAACAGAAAATGATTTACTTATTATAGATCCTTGGCTAAGCGCAAATGGAGCTTTTGATATGGCATGGTTTCAATATCCTTGCAATCATCACTTAATGCCAATTATTCAACAAAAAATAAAAACCACTACAAAAAACATTTACATATATATTAGTCACGAACACAAAGACCATTTTGATATAGATTTTTTGAGTAGCATAGCACATACAAAAATTACTTACTTAATACCAAACTATAGAAAAAAAACTTTAAAACAACATATACAAAGATTTTCAGAAAACGATATTTTATTAATTAATGATAATGGTGAACACCAAACAAAAGATTATAGAATAAAAATATATGTTGATGATGCAGAACTCAACAGAGATTCCGCTATTCTGATAGAAGACAAACACACAGGTAAAAAATTTTTAAACCTCAACGATTGTAAAATCTACGATAGGCTACATCAAATAAAACAAGAAGAAAAAGAAATAGAAATATTCACTTGTCAGTTTAGTGGCGCCACTTGGCATCCAACTTGCTACGAATACGATGCGGCAACATATGAAAATATAGCGACACAAAAAATGCAAACAAAATTTTTGGCAGTTACAAAAGCCATAGAAACAGTACAGCCAAATTTATTTTTTCCATCAGCTGGTCCAGCTTGTTTTTTAGACGCAAATTTATTTCATCTCAATCAAGAACCAATAAATATTTTTCCCAAAGCACAAGTATTTTTACATTACTTAGAAAAACAAAAAATAGCCAACGATACAGAAATTATTTATCTAATGCCAGATGACGAGATTGAATTAGAAGAAAAAACAATTATAAATCACAATGCACAACAAATAAAAGATGAAAACGAATATATATTAAAATATCAAGAAAAATATATTGAAAAAATTCAAAATAGAATACAAAACAGACCAATTGTCACGCCATCAAAATTATTAATAGAATTAAAGGAAGAATTAGAAAAAAAACTAAAAAATTTTGAAGCAAAATCGCAAATAACAATACCATTGTATTTTATCTTTTCTGATGCACCACAAACATTTTTAAAAATAGAATTTCAAAAAAACGATATAAAAATAGTATCAAGCATACAAGAAGAAAACTATTATACAATAAAAACATACAGCTATGATATACAGCAAATATTAGACAAATATCTTACTTGGGAAGATTTTGCACTAACCTTTAGAATGAAACTAAACAGAACACCAGATGTATATCAAACATTAATTCAAGGATTTTTAATATTAGAAAAAGAAGATTTAATGTATTTTAGTAAAAAAATGTTGGAAAAAAATAACGACAGAGTTATTATTGAAGTTGGCGGAAGTAAATATTTGATAGATAAATACTGTCCACATCAAATGGCAGACTTAGAGCATAGTTGGCAAACAGACGGAAGATACATAGTTTGTCCACGCCATGGTTGGAGATTTGATTTGCAAAACGGTGGAAAATGTATGCACAATAATGACACAATCAATGCCATTTGCTTAGACGAAGAATTATAATATATAAAAAACAAATATGATAAATTCAGCAGAAGAACTAGAAATACGCAAAAGAGCAGAAATAAGAAGAAAGTTTACAGCCTTACCAAAATTTATAAAGCAATCAATCTATGCATTAATACGCATATATAGAATTACTTTGTGGAAACTTAAAGGTAGTCCAGTGCCACCACCACATGTTATTAAGCAAAACACAATCAAAGAATATAATAAAAACAACAAATACAAATATTTTATAGAAACAGGCACTTTTCTCGGAGATATGTTAGAAGCATTACAATACAATTACAACACATTGTATTCGTGTGAATTGGTACCATTTATATATGATTTAGCAGTTAAAAGATTTGAAAAAGCTAAAAACATCAAATTAT
This sequence comes from Sphingobacteriales bacterium, assembly GCA_016699615.1. NCBI lineage: Bacteria > Pseudomonadati > Bacteroidota > Sphingobacteriia > Sphingobacteriales > Sphingobacteriales bacterium. The sequence goes on from CP064984.1 coordinate 1,320,661, forward strand.
TTTTAGGTGACAGCACCTACGCATTACCACAAATGATAAAAGAAGTAAACGCACCAGCTATTTTTTGGCTCGATGGTCATTATTCTGGTGGCGATACAGGCTGGAGTGATGTAAATGCTGGTTGTCCAATTTACGATGAAATAGATGCCATATTTGCATCACCATACGAACACACAGTAATTATAGATGACGCAAGATGCTTTAATGGAGACGATATAGGCTATCCTGTTTTAGAAGATTTTATCAAAACTGTAAAAGAAAAATACCCAATAAAATCAATAGAAGTAAAACACGATTTAATTAGAATTGAAAAATAATTTGCAAAAACTTATTTTTTATACTTTTCAATAATTTTATCACAAGCTTCATCTAGCATTTTAAAAACAAGCTCAAAGCCATTGTCGTTCCAATAAGGATCAGGTACACTTTCAGGATTTTTGGTATCTATTTCACTCATTATTAATTTGATTTTTTGAGCTTCTTTATTATCTAAAGCCCAAGCCAACAAATCACTTTCATTACTTTTATCCATGGCATAAATCAAGTTATAATATTCATAATCATTGCTATTTACGGTTCTGGCTTTTTGTTGGCTAATATCTATACCATATTTTTTAGCAACTTCAATAGAACGTTTGTCTGGTTGACTACCAATATGCCATTTCCCTGTGCCAGCACTATCAATTTCCCAGTCTAAGTTTTGTTGTTCACATTTATGTTTTAATATTCCTTCGGCCAAAGGCGAACGACAAATATTTCCCAAACAAACCATTAATATTTTCATAAATTATTTATTATTATATTGATTCATAGTGTTTTGCAAACCAGCAGTGCAAAAAGAAATTACAATATCTGAAGCAGCTTCTATCCTACTATCCAAATCAATCAATTCATTTTTATTCCATTTGCTCAAAACAAACTCAGCCTGTCTACCTTTTGGAAAATCATTGCCTATCCCAAATTTCAATCGAGCATATTCTTGAGTAAGCAATTCATTTGCTATAGATTTCAAACCATTGTGTCCAGCATCACTGCCTTTTGCACGCAACCTGAGAGCACCAAAAGGCAATGCCAAATCATCCAATATTACTATTATATTTTCAATATTTATATTTAAAAAATTCATCCAATATTTAATTGCCTTTCCACTCAAATTCATATAAGTAGTTGGCTTTATAATATGTATTTGTTTGCCTTTATGATTTGTGGAGGCATACATGGCTAATTTATCAATCTTAAAATCTGCATCAAGGCGTTTTGCAATATTATCAGCAACATCAAAACCAATATTGTGTCTTGTATGTGCATACTCAGTTCCAATATTACCAAGTCCAACAACTAAAATCTTTTGCATATGCAAAAATAATCATTAATAAAATATAAGCACAGAAAGTCAACAAAATAGTCTAAATCATTATTTATCGTTACCTAAATATTACGAAAATTAAAAAAAACGCCATAAATATGTACTAAAGGTTAAAAATACATTAACAAAAACTAACATAATATAAAAACAAGTTGTATCTTGCACAGAGATAAATAAATACAAATATGAATAGATTAAGTAAAAGTTTATTAAGCTTGTTCTTTATGCTAGTTGGATTTGTTTCTTTTTCACAAACCACAGTAAAAGGAAATGTATCTGATGAGGCAAAAGAACCAGTAATTGGTGCAAACATTAGCATCAAAGGAACAGCCGAAGGCACCATCACAGACATAGATGGAAACTTCGAATTAACAACAGAACAGGCAACACCATTCACTATTGTAATTTCGATGGTAGGTTTAGCCAATGTAGAAAAAGAAATTACAGGCAACACGACAGATTTAGCTGTAGAAATGAAAGAAGAAACCAACTTATTAAACACAGTTGTTGTTTCTGCTTCAAGAGTAGAAGAGAAAATCTTGGAATCACCAGTTACCATTGAAAAAATGGATCAAAAAATGGTAAAACAATCATCATCTAATGATTATTATGACGATTTGTCTAAACTAAAAGGTGTACAAGTAATTCAAGGTTCTATGACACTAACATCAGTGAACACAAGAGGTTTCGGTGGTATTTCAAACACACGTTTCGTTCAGTTAATGGACGGAATGGACAATGCAGCACCATTATTAAACTTCCCAACAGGTAATATTGTTGGTATTGGCGAATTAGACATTCAAAATGTAGAATTAGTACCAGGAGCAGCATCAGCACTTTACGGACCAAATGCATTCAATGGTATCTTATTAATGAATTCAAAAAATCCATTTGATGCACCAGGATTTTCTGCACAAGTAAAAGGCGGTTTTGCTCAAGCAAACAATAGTTATGGTATTAACCCACTTGGAAGTGTAGCAATGAGGGTTGGCCATGTATGGAAACGCAAAGGACAAGAATATGTGGCGATTAAATTTAATGCCAATGCATTTCAAAGTACAGACTGGGTAGCTGATGATTATACAACAACAAGAAACAATGCAGGAACATTAGGTTCACAAGGTTTTGATGGTATGAATCTTTATGGAGATGAAACAAATATTTTTGATGTTAGTCCAACTGCTTTAAGTTCTGCTACAACAGGAGCAACAAATGGAACAAACTCAATTAAAAATGGCGTTGGTCAAATTATAGCTGGAGTTACTGCTGCTGTAAGAGCCAATGTAACAAGTCAAGTTACACCAGTTGTAAGAGCCAATGTAACACAACAAGTTACAGCTGCTGTAAGAGCACAATTTCTTGCAAATAATCCAGGCGCTACAAATGCAGATGCAGATGCATTTATTGCATCACCAACGGGTCAAGCAACAATAGCTGCTGGAGTAGATGCATAAATGCAAAGCCAAACTGTTCAAGATATTATTACTTCACAAGTAAATGCACAGATGCAAAGCCAAAATGTTCAAAATATAATATCTACTCAAGTACAGGCATTAGTAAGTTCAAACATACCAGTGCCAATTAGTGATCCTAATTATGTAGCAGGAATGGATGTTCAGGCTTTTTATGATTCAATTAAACCATTATTGGATGAATTTAATTCAACAGGATTAAGAAGAAATGGACTTGCAGAAGGAGATATTAGAAAAATGATAAACGATAAAAATAAAGCTAATTCATTCAAAGGAGATATAGGTATATATTATCGTCCATTCAAAGATAAATCTTATGAATTCTCTTACAATTATAGAATAGGGTTTGGTAATTCAGTGTATCAAGGTTCTGATAGATATGCATTAAGAAATTTCACACAACAATTTCACAAAGCAGAAATAAAAGGAAAAGATTTCTTTGTGCGTTCATATATGTCACAAACAAATGCAGGAGATTCGTATAACTACACAGCAACAGGCGCCTATGCAAATGAAGCAGCAATAAGTACTCCAAATTGGGCAAGTAAATATTTAGGTACATTAGCAGGTAATATCGTTGGTTTATCTACAATGGAAGGTGGAGCTTCTATGTTATTAGCAAATGATGGAGCATTATTTAATGCATTATTAAATGCAGCTAGAGATTCTGCGAATGCAAAATGGGATAATATGTCAGATGAGGAAAAAGCAGCATTAGTACAACAAGTAAGAGATGGCTATTTCCAAAAAGGAGGTTCTGGATTTATAGATAATTCTCGTTTATTCCATACAGAAGCAATGGTAGACTTATCTCGTTGGACACACAAAATAATAGATGTTCAAGTTGGTGGAAACCACAGAATGTATAGTTTATTTACAAATGGTACAGTATTTAATGAAGATCCAGATGGCGATAATAACTATGAAAGAATAAATATCCAAGAATATGGCGCTTACTTACAGTTAAAACGCAAGTTATTCAAAGATATGTTAACACTACAAGGTTCAATCCGTTATGATAAAAACCAAAACTTTAAAGGAATTTGGTCTCCAAGAGTAGCAGCGGTATTAACATTTGGCAAAGATAGAAATCATAATATTAGAGCATCTTACCAAACAGGTTTCCGTAACCCAGATACACAAGCACAGTATATCTATTTCTCAACTTCATCAATTCTTTTAGGTGGAACAGAAGCTAATGCTTCAAGATATGGTATATACAATGGTGGTGCATGGACTCAAGCATCATATACTGCATTTTTACAATCTAGCCTTAATCCAGCAGCAAGAGATTCGAGTTTATTAGTAACAGCTAATTTAAACTATGTAAAACCAGAAAAGTTACAAGCAATGGAATTAGGTTACAAAGCTATTTTTAATAAAAAATTATTAGTAGACTTAAATGGATATTTTAATATATATGATGATTTTATTGAGCAAGTATTTGTAAATAGCAAAGACACAACATATCATAAAGGAATAGCAGTACCAGCAGGACAACTTTGGTATCCTTATACAAACTTCAACAATAGAATTTATTCTTATGGTGCAGGTGTAGGTGTATCTTATGTATTACCTAAAAATATGATGGTTAAAACGAGCTATAACTACATGGACTATAAAGTAAAAGGAGATAATAATGACGAAATCAGAAATCAATTAAGCTTCCAATCTTCTCAACATCAAGTATATGTTGGCTTAAGTGGTGATAAAGTATGGAAAGGTTTAGGTTTTGCAATAGATTACAGATGGCAATCAAAAATCAATTGGGTATCTTCTTTTGCTAATGGTGTAGTAAAACAAAGAGGCGTTTTAGATGCTAACGTTTCATACATCATTGACAAAATCTCAACTCAAATAAAAGTTGGTGCTACAAACATAGCAGGACCAGGTTATAAAACAAATGTTGGTGGACCACTAATCGGAAGAACATTCTATGTTGGTTTAACATTTGATCAAGGCAAAGCATGGAGAAAAAATTCTCAAGCAATTGATGCAGCAGCACAAACAGCTGTAGCTTATTAATAGCTATTTTTTCTTTATAAATATTAAAAAGGCTGTCAGAAATGACAGCCTTTTCAATTTAGTATTGGATTTTGATAACATGATGCATTAAACAACTACCAAGCTTCTTCGTCATCTACAATATGTTGTTGCGATTTGAATTGTTGTCTACTAATTGCTTTCTGTTTTTGTCTTTCTAAAATTAAATCAGTAATAATTTCTGCTGCATAAACATCAGTATTATTACTTAAAAGTGTTTTAATTCTTTCTTCAGAAACATCTATTCTATATAACAAGAACATTAAGTATTGAAAGTCAGAATTAATTAGTTCATTAATATATTTGATGATATATTGTCTAAAAGAAATAAAAGAATCGAGTTCTGGATTTTTTAATGCTAATAATTGCAATGTAGATTGTTCTATTTCTTTTTCTAATTCCACAACAATAAAAGTAATAAAATTATTTTATGAATAAAAAAAGGCTCGGCATTTGCCGAACCTAAATATTAAAATGAATAAGATTTATTTTGGTGCTGGTGGTGCTGGTGGCTCTGGCATTGGTTTTTTCCCAGGCATATTTGGTTTCATTCCAGCTTGATTTACTAACATCTTTTTGAATTTATCTTCAGATACCAATAGCTTAGCAACTTGTTTGGTGTTTAGTACTTTTTTGTATTCTGCAACATATTTTTTAGTCAAATCTAAATCTTTAGTTTTAAAAGAAAGATAGTTGTTTATCATTTCATTAGCTTCGTCATCAGTTAGTTCATCAAGTTTCATGTCGCCTTTTTTGACACCATCAAAAGAACTTTTTCGCAATGCTTTTTTCTCATCTTCTTGTTGGTTGTAAATTGGCCAAAACGTTTTTGCTTGTTGTTCAGTAAGTTCCAATTCTTTGGTAATAAAAGCAACTTTCATCGCCTCCATTTTTTCTTTGTTGGCTTCCATATCTGCTTTTGTTGGCTTCGGTTTTGGGTCTGTTTGTGCCATTATTGTTGTAATAGAAAGTATTAAAACAATAATTAATAAATTGATTTTTTTCATATTAAAAATATTTAAAGATTAAAAAAGATTTTCTGAGTCATGGTAGATTAAATCATCTATACTTGTTGGATTTTCAGCCAAATAGTTTTCTATAACATCATTATCTAAAACAATATTATCTTCTGTTAATGTTGCTGTATCTATGTTCTGTTCTTTAAAAACAGTGTAAATGTCTTTTGATTCAAAATCAGTCAAATTTTCTGTCATATAGTTTTGTATTTCTGTTTGTGTAACTTTTGTTTCTGTATTTACAGCAATCGCTGGTTCTATTGTGTTTTTATTGTCCATCATTTTTAATCCAAAAAATAAACACAAACCAACAATACATGCAGCAATAGCAATTGGTTTAAAATAACTTGATATGCTTTTTACAATAGTTTGTTTTTCTTCTTTTACAGTTGAGCGATTTATTTTTTGTAATAAGTTTTCCTCAAAGTTTTCAAAATAGTTTTCTAGTACTTCGTTATTTCCTTCTTTGTTTTTTACATCAAACAATAGCTTGGAAATACTTTGCAGTTCGTTTAATATTTCTTTTTTATTGCTCATATATATTAGACTATAGTTTTTAAAAAAAGTTTAAATAGATAAAATAATTGTTTCAATTTTTTTTGCCGCATGATGATAAGATGCTTTAAGTGCACCAATAGATGTTTCTAAAATCTCACTCATTTGTTCGTAAGGCATTTCATCATAATATCTAAGAATAAATACTTGTTTTTGTTTATCAGGAAGCTGAGCCAAAGCAAAAGCCAGCTTTTCTTCTATTAAATGCGCATCATCAATACTACTATTTGCAGATTTTGTAATATTGGTGTTTTCAATATTTTCAGCTAGGTGTTTTTTATTTTTATTAATAAAAGTGATAGATTCATTTCCAGCAATTTTATACAACCAAGTATATAAAGAACATTCTCCTTTGAATTGATTAATTGCATTCCAAACTTTTATAAAAGTATTTTGCAAAATATCATTAGCATCTTCATGTTGTTGCACATATTTTCTAATGTGGAAATACAACGGTTTTTGGTATTGTTGCACTAATTTTTTAAATGCATTTTCTTTTAATGAGTCATTCTGTAATTCTAATACCAATTCTTCCATGAAGTTCAATTCAGCAAGTTAGACTAAAAAATAAATAAAAAGTTTAATCGTATATTTTTTAATTTTGTGAAAAAATCTTAAATGGCAGCAACACCAACCATACAAATACCATTAGGCTACACAGCACCTGATTTTAATTTGTTAGATACAACAAGCAACACATTCAAATCTCTTGATGAATTAAAAGGAGAAAAGGCAACAGTTATTATGTTTATATGCAATCACTGTCCGTATGTAAAACACGTAAATAAGCAACTTGTACAATTGGCAAACGATTATATACCTAATGGCATTTCTTTTATAGCAATTTCTAGTAATGATGTAGAAAACTATCCAGATGACGCACCAGACAAAATGAGCATTGTAGCCAAAGAAGAAAACTATCCTTTTCCATATTTATATGATGAAACACAAGATATAGCAAAAGCATATCAGGCAGCATGCACACCAGACTTTTCCATTTTTGATAAAGATTTGAAATGCATCTACAGAGGACAATTAGATGACTCAAGACCAAAAAATGATAGTATAGCAGATGGAAAAGATATTAGAAATGTATTGGAATGTTTGCTAAACAACCAAGAAATTCCAAGCACACAAATACCAAGCCTAGGTTGCAATATAAAATGGAAACCTGCATAAATGTTAGAAAAAACAGAAGGTATTGTACTCAAAACAATTAAGTATGGCGAAAGTAGCTTAATTGTAAAATTATTTACAGAGAAATTTGGATTAATTCCAATATTATTCAAAGGAATTAGAACCAATAAAAACAAAGAAGCAAATATATTTCAACCAGGATTTATTATTGATGTAAGTATTTATTTCAAAGAAAATAAGAACATATTATTATCTAAAGAAAGAAATATAAACTATGTATACAAAAGCATTACCAATAATATGTCCAAACTAAGCATAGTATATTTTATAGTAGAAATTATATTACATTGTACCAAAGAACAACAAATAAATACAGAAGAATATCAATATCTCAAAGAATTTTTATTACAAATAGATAACGAAACAGAAAATCTTGAAAACTATCCATTAATATTTATGTACCAATTATCAGCAATTCTAGGCTTTAAGCCAATGTGCTTTGATGATGATGAAAACAGATATTTTAATTTAGAGAAAGGCGTTTTTGAAGAAATACCACCGCAACAGCAGAACATAGATGCACAAAAATCCAAATACCTATATCACATGCTAAATACTTTAGACAATCAACAAAAAATCAAATATACAACAACAGAAAGGCAAATATTATTAGATATTTGGATAAATTATTATCAATATCAAATTACAGAATTTAAAAAATTAAACACACCTACAATTTTGCATCAAATTTTACATAAATAAAAGCTTGAATAATATAATAGACTTTTGTACATTTGTCCAAAATTTTATAATAAAATAATCTAATTTAAAACATGGCATATTTATTTACTTCAGAATCTGTGTCAGAAGGACACCCAGACAAAGTAGCAGACCAAATATCAGACGCACTTATAGATAATTTTTTAGCTTATGATCCAACATCAAAAGTTGCCTGCGAAACGTTAGTAACAACAGGACAAGTAGTACTTGCTGGTGAAGTAAAATCTAAAGCAAATTTAGATGTACAACATATAACAAGAGAAGTAATTGCTCAAATAGGATATACAAAATCTGAGTATATGTTTGAAGCAAATTCTTGTGGTATCCTTTCAGCTATTCACGAGCAATCACCAGATATCAACCAAGGTGTAGAAAGAAAAAAACCAGAAGAACAAGGTGCTGGTGACCAAGGTATGATGTTTGGCTATGCAACAAAAGAAACAGATACCTACATGCCATTGCCATTAGAGCTATCTCATCTTTTGTTAAGAGAATTAGCAGCAATTAGAAAAGAAGGAAAATTAATGAAATATTTGCGATTAGATGCAAAATCGCAAGTAACTATTGAATACAATGACAATAATCAACCAATAAGAATTGATGCAATTGTAATATCTACACAACATGATGATTTTGGAAAAGAAGCAACCATGTTGAAACAAATTAAAGAAGATGTAATTAAAATTTTGATACCAAGAGTAATGAAAAAATTACCTAAAAGAGTGCAAGCCTTGTTCAATGATAAAATAAAATATCATATCAATCCAACAGGAAAATTTGTAATAGGCGGACCACACGGAGATACTGGATTAACAGGAAGAAAAATAATAGTAGATACATATGGTGGAAAAGGCGCACACGGTGGAGGAGCATTTTCAGGTAAAGATCCAAGTAAAGTAGATAGAAGTGCAGCTTATGCTACAAGACATATAGCTAAACATTTAGTTGCTGCAGGCATTTGCGATGAGGCATTAGTACAAGTAGCTTATGCAATTGGTGTAGCACAACCAGTAGGTTTGTATGTAAACACTTATGGAACAGCAAAAGTAAACAAAACAGATGGCGAAATTGCTCAAATTATCTCAAAACTACCTGAGTTTGACATGCGTCCGTATTTTATAGAAAAAAGATTCAATTTAAGAACACCAATCTACAGCGAAACAGCAGCATACGGACACATGGGACGTGAAAGTAAAGTTGTAGAAAAAACATTTAATAAAGGCAAAGACAACCAATTAAAAGTGAAAGTGAAATTATTTCCATGGGAAGAATTAAATGCACTACCACAAGTGAAAAAAGCTTTTGGTGTTAAATAAAAATTACCAAGCTACAAAAATCAAATAATAATAGTATATTTGCCGTTCAAAAATAAAAAGAACTAACTTATGTTAATAATTGACGCAAGAGAGCAAGATTCGATAGACAGAGCACTAAAAGTGTACAAAAAAAAGTATGAAAAAGCTGGCATCATTAAACAATTGAGAGCAAGACAAGCTTTTACATTACCTTCTGTAAAAAAACGTTTCACGAAATTGCACGCAGTTTATATTGAGCAATTAAGAAAAAGCGAAGATTAATTTGCTTTTTTCAAAAGTATTTTGTAATTTCCTATTTCATTTGAAGTACGGAAATATATTATGCTCAATTCTTTCTTAGATTACCTACGTTACGAAAAAAGATATTCTTCACTTACAGTACTTGCTTACCAAACAGATTTGGAGCAATTTCAGGATTTTCTGAGTGCTGAGTTTAATGATACTTCTATTCAAAAAGCATCTTATCAACAGATTAGAGCTTGGGTAGTATCACTTACAATAAAACAAACAAAAGCGAGTAGCTTAAAAAGAAAAGTTTCTGCACTCAAGAGCTTTTATAAGTATTTGCTTAAAAAACAAATTATCAAAGATAATCCTGCAAACAAAATTGTAACACCAAAAATGCAGGAACGATTGCCAAAATATATTGAGCAAGACAACATCAATCAATTACTAGACCAAACAAAAGAGCAATTCTTTTCCGAAGATTACAAAGGAAAACAAGAAAAGCTAATCATAGAAATGTTGTATCAAACAGGAATGCGTAGAGCAGAACTGATAAACCTACAATGGAAAGATGTAGATTTCCATCAACAACAAATAAAAATTACAGGAAAAGGTAATAAACAAAGAATAGTACCAAGTTCCGTTTATTTACTAAACCAATTGCAAACATTTAGACAAGAACAAAAAGATTTTTTTTCTAATGATGTGCACGATTATGTTTTTTTAACAGAACAACAGCAACCTCTATATCCAAATTACGTTTATAGAATAGTAAAACATTATATGAATTTCTGTACAACAGCCACCAAAAAAAGCCCACACGTACTCAGACATAGCTTTGCCACACACTTGAGCAATAATGGTGCGAAACTGAATGATATAAAAGAATTGATGGGACATTGCAAGTTTAGCATCTACGCAAGTGTACACACACAACACAATTGAACAATTAAAAGAAGTTTATAAAAATGCTCATCCAAAAGCATGATTTTTTCACTAATAAAAATTACACAATGAAAGTAGAAATTCAATCCGTACATTTTAATGCAGACGCAAGTTTATTATCATTCATCAACAAAAAAATGAATAAGCTAGAAACGTTTTATGACAAAGTAATTGGTGCTGATGTTATTTTAAGCTTAGACCAATTGGGTACGCAAGTAAAAGACAAAGTGGTAACGATAAAAACTATAGTGCCAGGAAATGTACTCATTGCCAAAGAAAAAAGTAAAAAATTTGAAGAAGCTGTTGATTTAGCAACAGAATCTATCAGAAAACAAATTGAAAAAATAAAAGGAAAAAACCAGAGTTAAATATTTTTTTATAATATTAAAATTTGCCTGAGTAATATGCTCAGGCATTTTTATTTTATTCTGTAGAATATCATTATATTTACATAGTAATTTGTTACACACAGCAATGAAACAACAAGAAGAAGGAAAATGGAGGCAATGGTGGAATAAACTAAAAAATGTTTATAGACTACAACTTGTAGAAGAAAAAACATATGATGTCAAATTTGTTCTTGAGCTAAATAGATTAAATGTAATTACACTTGCTGGTATATTAATTGCAATATTTACAGCAATAAATTTCTTGCTAATTGCATACACACCACTCAAGCAATATATTCCAGGATATGGTTCTGCAAATAGTAAGAAAGAACTAGTAGAATTAAAATTAAAAACAGAAAACCTTGAAGATAAAATTGCCGCTAACGAAAAATATAATAGCAATTTAAAGAATATTTTAAAAGATAAGATAAAAGTAGCCAAACTTCAAGATGATATCCAAAAAGTAAATATAGACTCTAATATGTTGACTAATTTGAGTAGAAATGAAGCAAAATTTATATCAGATATAGAAAAAGGATTGAAAAATGCAGAACTGTATGATAACCTAAGATATAAAAACCAAAATAACATACTAAAAACCTTGCACCTTAATCAAGTTTCAGAGCAAGCAATTGCACAAAAATATTCTAAAACAAATACTGCAATTGCTTATCAAGCACTAGCAAATGCACCAATTTATACATCATTAGATGGAAAGATAATAAGTATAGAACAAAATACAGCAAATAATACATACACAGTACTAATTCAACATGCTAATGACTTGATTTCTAAATATAAAAATATTAACACAATTAAATATAAAATAGCTAACTTTGTAGAAGCAGGAGCTGTATTAGGCAAATCAGATGATAAAAACAATCCACAATATGAATTGTGGTACAAAGGTTCTCCTATCAATCCTGAAAAATATTATTAATATTAAAATATAATATATGTTTGGTAAAAATACAAATGCAAATCAAAATGGAAGTTTAGTTGCAAACCATATAAATGATAATACAACAATAAATGGCGACATACAAGCAAACAGCGATATGCGTATAGATGGCAATGTGAAAGGTAATGTTGTTTGTACATCAAAAGTTGTAATTGGCAAATCATCAAAAGTAGAAGGCAATATTAAGTGCGCAGATTTGACGATAGAAGGAGTTGTAAAAGGTGATGTAATTGCAGAAAATGTATTACATTTTAGACAAACTGCTACCTACGAAGGCAATATAAAATATGGTAAATTAATTGTTGAAGAAGGTGCAAACATAATTGGTTCATTATTGCAAAACAGAAAAAATGTATCTATAAATGAAACCAAAACCACCAGCCAACAACAAATCGCTTAATGCGCAGTTATTAGAGTTTAGTGGCATGGCATTTGAAATGCTAGTAATTATTGGCATATTTGTATTGCTCGGAAGATTTATAGATAAAAAAATAACACTCGAACTTCCTATTTTTACTATTATTTTAAGTTTAGTTGGACTAGCTGCATCATTTTATCAAATATTTAGAAGACTACAAAAAAACGAGTAGAATATTGCTATGTCTGTTGTAAAAAAGTGGTTACTTACCTTGCTCATTTTATTGTTATCTTTTTATTTGTTGAGTAATACATTGCCTCAATTAAAAAAATGTATTATTTATTTTAATGTAATGTCTTTTTTTATCTCAATAATATTTATGTTCATCAACATATTAGCAGAAAACCAAACAGCATCAGGCAAACTAGCATACACATTAGGCTCAATCGGAAACAAGTTTATATTATCTATCATAGCATTTATTGGATATTTTTATACCTTGTACAAAGGCACTAAAATAGAAATCTTAACAGCATTTGGCATTTATTTTACCTATTTTATTATATCTTATTTATTTTTATTTCAACTAGGAAATAAAAAGATATCTAAGCTCAAGTAATGATGATTTTATATTTTCTTATCATGCAAAACACATGATAAGTTGCTTGGCATAAGCACGCCACTTTCGCCAGATTTTAATTCTGCAGCATTGCCTTCATCTGTGTCAATATGCATTTCGAGTTTGTATTTATCAGAAACTCTAATCAATACATTTTTGAAAGTAAGCGGACGCTCATCATCATCAATATCTACACTAACAATATCTTTATCTTTTACACCAAAAGTTTCAGCATCTGTTGGGTGCATATGTATATGCCTCCACGCTTGTATCACACCTTCAGCAATTTGAACTTTGCCATGTGGTCCTTCAAGCGTAATTCCTGGTGAGCCTTTTGTATTTCCACTTTCGCGAATAGGTGCATCTAATCCTAAGAAAAACTCATCAGTTCTTGATATTTCAACTTGATCTTTTGGTCTTAATGGTCCAAGTATTCTCACATTATCAATTCTATTTTTTGTACCAATAAGATTTACAGTTTCATTCGCTGCATATTGCTCAGGTTGCGATAGTGGCTTAAATTCTGTAAGCTGATAATCTTTTCCAAATAATATGTCTAAAGTTTCTCTACAAAGATGAACATGTCTTGCAGATATGGCAATAGGTATTCTTGGTAGCACATTTACTTTATTCTCTTCTTCAATAATTTTTTGAGTATCCAAAGCAATAGCTAATTCCTCATTTGTTTTTACAGCCAAAATTTTTACTCTAGATGTTTCATCCTGAAGTTCAATGACTGTTTTATCATCCGTTATTTTTTCAAATTTGTTTTTATCATTATCTAAATGAATTCCCATAAATGCCAAACGACCACAAACTCTATTTCTAATTTCAGCAGCATTTTCGCCAACACCACCCGTAAAAAGTAAAATATCAATGCCACCCATAATTGCAGCATATGCGCCTATATATTTTGTAATTCTGTGCGTATATACTTGAAGCGCCATTCTACAATCTTCATTTCCTTGCTCAGCTTGTTGCAAAATATCGCGCATATCATTGCCAATGCCACTTAGCCCAGCCAATCCAGATTTTTTATTTAATAATTCATCTATTTGTTCTATTGACCAATTGTGTTGCTGAGCTAGTGATAAGATAATTCCTGCATCAATATCGCCAGAGCGTGTGCCCATAACCAAACCTTCTAGTGGTGTCATGCCCATAGATGTTTCTGCACTACGTCCATATTCTACAGCACATACACTTGCACCATTGCCCAGATGACAAGATACTATACGCAGTTGTTTAATATCTGTTTGTAGATATTCGGCAGCCTTGGTACTAACATACTGATGTGATGTACCATGAAATCCATATCTTTTTATTTGATATTGCTGAGCAACATTTTTGTCTATGGCATATTGTTTTGCTCTATTGGGTATTGTTTGGTGGAATGCTGTATCAAAAACAGCAACTTGAGGTACACTATCAAATATTTTTGAACAGGCTCTAATTCCAGCTAAATTCGCAGGATTGTGTAAAGGCGCTAATTTTATAAATGCTGCTATTTCTTGTTCTACAGAAGCATCAATCAATGTTGGTTGAGTATATTTGTCGCCACCATGCACTACTCTATGTCCAATAGCAACAATATTTAAGTCATTAATGTGTTGTTTTAATTGTTGTAGACAAAAACTTAAGATAGCATCAAACTCTAAAACACCATTATAACTAATTTCATTTTTGTTGATAGTAATTTTAGGTTGATTGAGAAGACGTTCTGCTCTAAGTATTAGTACAGTTTGCTTAGATGTGGTATCAATAACATCAGCTTTCAAAGAAGAACTACCACAATTAACAACAAGTATATGCATAAAAAAATTTTTGCAAATATATCTTGTTATAAGCTACTTAACAAATATAAGATATGAATTTATAAGAATGTAATATAATGATTATTTTACGCCAGTGTGTCCAAAGCCACCTTCGCCTCTTTCTGTTTCGCCTAATTCATCTACTTCTTTTAAAGTAACTTTCTCGTATTTGGCAATTATCATTTGTGCTATGCGCTCTCCTGTATTAATAACAGTGGTTTCGTTAGAAAGATTAATCATAATTACTTTTATTTCACCTCTGTAATCAGAATCTATAGTACCTGGTGAGTTTAGTATTGTTAATCCTTTTTTTAAGGCAAGTCCGCTTCTTGGTCTTACTTGTGCTTCGTAGCCATCAGGTAGTTCTATCGATAATCCAGTAGGAATTAATGCTCTTTGTAATGGTTTTAGCATAATAGGTTCTGTAAGATGTGCTCTTAAATCCATACCAGCAGAACCTAATGTTTCGTATGCTGGCAACTGATTATCTGACTCATTAACTACTTTTATTTTCATAATTCTTTATTTTATTCCTTACAATACAAATATAAATATCTAATTGGTAATATTGGTTATCGTTTTGTTTTTTTCTACTTTATAAACAATACCAGAATAGGTGCCTAAAATGAATACAGACAACAATACTTGAAAAAACAAATTTGGAATGTGTTGTTCTATCACCATTTTATAGATGACAAAAATAAGCATGGTAATGGATAGATAGAGTCCAATTCTTTTATAGGCATATGGAATTGGAAAATACTTTCTTTCTAACACATAACCAACCAATAACATAACAACATAACAGGCTAATGTAGACCAAGCTGAACCAACATATCCAATTTTAGGCACTAAAATAATGTTTAGAACCACAGTAACTGATGCACCAATAACTGAAATTATAGCACCAAAATATGTTCTGTCTGTAACTTTGTACCAAGTAGATAAATTGAAATAAACGCCTAAGCACATATTGGCCAATAATAAAATAGGTACAATAAATAATCCTTGAAACAATACTTGCGCAGTTGGTGTGTACCAAATAAAAAAAGCTTTAAATAATGGCATTAGTGTAATGATAGCTAAAAAAATGAAACAGGCACAGATAATATAAAACTTCATCATTTGTGCGTACATATCTCTATTATTTTCTGATGATGCCTCTTTAAAGAAAATAGGTTCTGCAGCAAAACGATAAGCTTGCAAAAACATAGTAATTGGCATGGCAAACTTATAGTTGAAACTATAAATACCAAGATGTATTTTATTGGTTATGGTATCATAAGGCAATAGTTTGGTCATCATGGCACGGTCTAGCATTTCATTTGTCATTCCTGCTAAGCCAACCAACATAACAGGCAAACCGTAGATGAGCATTTTTTTATACAATTGAGTATCAAAAGAAATAGAAAGTTTTGGAATTTGAAATAATAGAATAATAAATGTAAGTACACTGGCAATCAGATTTGAGATAAATATGTATTCTACTTTAGGTATGTTTAGTTTGATGTTTAAATATGGTAAAACAATAAAAAATATAATATTTGAAAATATAAACAATAAGATATTTAGTATTTTAAAAAAGGCAAACTTAAGTGGTCTGTTTTGTGCTCTTAATGATGCATAAGGTAATGCACAAAACACATCAAACACCATAATGAAAGCGAATATTTTTATAAGCTGCGCAGATTCTTCAACAAAGTTTTGTATTGGACTAATTCCTAAAAAAACAAACAATACAAATAATAAAGTACAGCCAATAACAGAAGAAAACGCTGTAAAAAAGGCATTGTTTTTTGAGTCTTCTTTGTGGAGGAAACGAAAGAAAGTTGTTTCCATACCATGCGTTAGAAATACTAATAGAAAACCAGCGTAAGCATACAATTTACTATATACACCATACTCTTCAGCAGAAATGTAACGGATTATAAATAATCCGAACAAATAATTGATAAACCGAGCTAAAATACTACTAACACTATAGGCAGCAGTTTCTGAGGCTAATTTTTTCGCTAAACCCAAAATTTTATTTTAGGCAAAAGTAATCATTTTAATTATGAAAACATCATACCACGATGATTGTTAGCTTAGATTAAAACAATAAATATTGAATATTTTTTCTGAAAAACGAGACTAAAATTTTACATCTTGGATAGATGCATCTTTTTCAAATTGTGCCTTAGCAAATGGACATAAAGGCATAATTTTTATATTGTTTGCTCTAGCAAAATCAACAGCACTCATTACTAGCATTTTTCCATATCCTTTGCCTCCAAAAGCATTTTCTACACCAGTATGGTCAATAATAACTTTTGATGTACCTGCCCATTGGTAAGTCATTTCTCCAGCAAAGACATCATTTTCATAAATTACAAAACGACCTTCTCTGCCATCTTCTTCACGTTCTATTTTTATATTCATACTATTTTTGTTTTATGCTTAAAGCACCAGAAGGACATTTTGCTACTTGCTCCAATAATTGTTCAGATGTTGCATTTTCTATTTTTATCCAAGGCTTTTCTTTTGGATGATATACTTGTGGTAATGTTTTTACACACATACCAGAATGTGTACATTTTCTATCTTGCCACAAGATTGTGATTTCGCCATTTGTATATTCTTTTTCAGACATAATATTTTATTTAAGTATTATAAATATAGTATTTTATTGTGACAAATGTTTTTCTATTCTAGTGTCTGGTATTAGCCAAACGATGGCAACAACGGTGTAGCATGCAGCACTAATTATTGGCATAAAAAAAGATAGACAGATGCCTGAAAAATATAAAAATAATGACAAAATCTCTTTTTTCCTGTCCTCTAATGCCATTCCAATAACAGACTAACGACCTTCAAATTTTATTGCTACTCTTTCAAGAACAATGTATGCAAATGCACATAATAATAAGTTGATTCCATATAATGCTACTGGATTTTTATCGAATTGATTTTCTCCCATCCATGCTGTTGTAAATGGTATTAGTGATAGTGCAAACAGTAAAAATAAATTTGCCCATAAAACTTTTCCATTAACTTTTTCAATGGCTTGAAATAGATGATGATGATTGTTCCAATAAATGCCTACATATATGAAACTTAAAATATAAGATAAAAATTTTGGTATGAGTGGCTTTAAGCTTGCAAAATCTGAGCCATTTGCTGGTGCTTTCATTTCTAAAACCATGATTGTGATAACGATGGCTAAAACACCATCACTAAATGCTTCTAATCTTCCTGTTTTCATTATTTTAAAAAAGATATGTTACTATGATGTTTTTATTGGGTTTTATTTTTCGAATGTGTTATTTGCCCAAGTAAAAAATTCTGTTAGTGAAAATACTAGTACATTTTTGTTTTCGTTATTCTTAGTTGTATAAAGTTTTTTTGACACAGCATCTTTCAACCATTTTTTAGCACCTGACTTAAAACCATTACCATCAATCAATATTATAATATTGTTTTCAGGCATTGACTCAATAGTATTTAAATATAAATAGGGTAGTTTTTCATCAACAGAACCAGGAGATTGTTGCCATTTACATTCTATTCTTATTTTTAATTTATATTTTTCTGACAAGAGCAAAAATTCTGTATTTCCTTTATGTCCATAAATTGTTGTAAATGGCACATTTTTTAGCAATAGTTCTTTCCCATAATTTTCAGGATTCTCGTCCCATTTTCTATACATTTCGATCTCAAAACCTTTTGAAAATAATACGGTTTGAACTGCTTTTTCGAGTTGCGTTCCTGTAATATTAGTTTTTCTTCCCTTTTCCATTAATAGTTTGTTACAACAATTTCTTTTAGTGAATTTCTCTTTTTTCCATTTGAGTTTATTGATCTTCTTGCATCTACTCTTGTAATTTTATAGTTTGAGTAAATCATATCAAAAAAATCATCTTCTATGTTTGTATTTTTTGGATCTGAGTTGCTTAGCATTAGTTTAAGTCCTTTGTTATCAAGTTCATAAAATAAGCTGGCAAGTTGCAATTGTTCATCATCATCAAAATTAAATTTGGAATATGATGTAAATGATGATGTTGAGCTAATTGGTCTATACGGTGGATCGAAATATACAAAGGCATTTTGGGTTGAGATGTCTTTTTTTATTTCTTTAAAATCTGCTTTCTTTATGATTGCAATACTAAGTAATTTAGCAACATTTATTAGATTCTCTTCGTCTAATATTTTTGGGTTTTGATATTTACCTTGTGGCGAATTAAATGCACCTTTGGAATTAAATCTAAATAATCCATTAAAACAAGTTTTATTTAAAAAAATAATTTGTGCAGCTCTTGGAATCCAATTTTCAGAATATTTTTCATAGTCTATATTAAATCTATTAAGATTAAAACCTTCTCTTAATTCATAATAATATTCTTTTTGTTTTTTTTCTGATTGTTTTTTATATACTTGTTCATATTTTGCTAAGAATTCAATCAATTTTATTACATCTTTTTGAATGACTTTGTATGTTAATATTAATTCTTCATTTATATCATACAAATAAGCATTTTCAATATTATATGTCTGTGCAACATCAAAGAAAACTGCTCCGCCACCAACAAATGGCTCATAATAATTTTTTATTTTATTTAATTTTAATTCTAAAGGATATAGGTTATAGAATTGATCTAATAGTTGTCTTTTCCCACCAACCCATTTAAGAAATGGTTTTGCAATGTTTCTATTTTCACAAACAATAGTTTGTATATTCTTTATTTTGGGAATATTTTCATAATTTATTAGTTTCATATTTAATTCTAGAAATCAAATATACAACTTTCGAACTATAGTCGAAAGTTGTATATAGAATAATTTAGTCTGCTAAATATCCAAACTTACCTTGATTGAAATCTACAAATGCTTGAGCAATTTCTTCTTGTGTATTCATAACAAATGGTCCATGTGTTGCAATTGGTTCATTAATTGGTTCGCCACTTAAGACCAATACAACACTATTTTCTGAAGCTTTTACATTAAAAGAATCTCCATCGTTTGCCATTAATGCTAAATGGTTAGTTGGTACATTTTCTGTATCATTTATTACAATACTTCCTTCAATTACTAATAATAATGTATTATAAATTGCTGGAAAATCTAGTTCAATTTGAGTACCACTATTTAGTTTTGCATTGTACATATTTAATGGTGTAAATGTAGATGCAGAACCATCCACATCTTTATATTTTCCTGCAATAACTTCTATTTCGCCACCATTGTTTTCTATGACATAACGATTAATATCTTTGTTGCTGATAGCTTGATATTTTGGCGTACTCATTTTGTCTTTTGCTGGTAGATTTACCCAAAGTTGTACCATTTGAAATTCGCCACCTTTTTTGCTCCATTCTGTTTCATGATATTCTTTATGCAATACGCCACTGGCTGCTGTCATCCATTGTACATCGCCTTCGTCAATTATACCACCACCACCACTACTATCATGATGTTCTACTCTGCCTTTGTATGCTAATGTTACTGTTTCAAAACCACGATGTGGATGCACACCAACACCTTTTGGTTTAAGTGCAGGTTGAAATATGTGTTTAGATGCATAATCTAACATAATGAATGGATCTGTTCTTTTCATGCTTAAACGGAACTCATTAGGTACAAAATTATGTACTCTAAATCCGTCTCCAACCCAATGTGGTTCTCTTGGGCTTGCTACCATTTCTACTGTTCTTTGTTTCATAATGTTTCTCCTTTTTATTTTTTTTATACTGCAAAGCTATAACCATATTTTTCCTTACACATTGATGTATGGTAAGAACTTAACGATTCATATTTTTATTGGCTAATTCTTTTCGAACTCTGCTTAAACTCTCTGGTGTGATGCCTAAATAAGAAGCAACCATTAATTGTGGTACACGCAATAATACATCTGGGTATGTTGTTGTAAATTGTAAATATCGTTCTTCAGCATTTTCGCTTAGCAACATCATAATACGATTTTGTAACGAACGAATGTTGTTGTGTAACATACGTTGATTAAAATCACTAAAATTTGGAATATCTTCTTCCATCTTTTTGAATGAAACATCATCAATCATTGTTACTCTTGTATCTTCTAGTGCTTGAATATAATATTTTGAAGGCTGATTGAAGAAAGTGCTTTCTCGGTCTGCAAGCAACCAAGATTCTGGTGCAAAATGTAGTATATGTTCTTTGCCTTTACTATCAATAGAATATTGGCGCAATAATCCTTTTTCTACGAAAAAAATATGTTTGCAATATTCGTTGCTACGCAATAGAAACTCATCTTTCTTATATTCTTTAACGATACAATTTTGTTGTATTGAAAGAATTCTTTCTTCGTCAATATTTAGTTTTGACGCTAAATAGGTAATGAAACTGATTTGATTCATGCTCAAACACTTAAGACCAAAAATTAAGAATGTTAGTAGTTAATAGTAATACAAATAAAGGAAAAAATTTGCTTATTGTGGAATTTTTTCCGACAATATTTTATTTTTCATTTTATCGTAATAAGTGCAAGTATTCTCGTTTAAGTCAACTGTCCATTTTTCTATGCCTGATTTTGCACAATCATTACAAAAAGTGGCATAATCTGTTTTACCTTTTTGGTGTTTTTTTAAAGCAGATTTGAATTGCTCAACATCAACATTATTTGAAATAATAATACTTTCATGCTTTTTTCCAGTTGATACGGAATAATCATTATTTCCTAAAAAGGTTGTATTTCCATCAGCAACAAAAGTTTCATAAGATGAAACGCCAAGTTTTTTAATTACTTGAATATATGCTGGAAAATCTGCACCAGATTTTACTTGTTGGTGTGCTGTTATTATTTCATCTAATGTGAACATATGTTTGATTTTTATGGAACACAATTTTTATAAAAAAATGAAATTATAATAATTTTTTATGGAATTTCTTAAGTTTTCCGTCTTTATTATAACTGAAATGCTAAATCGATATGAAAGAAGAACTATTACACTATGTTTGGAAGCACCAATTAATTAAATTTGATTGTCTACAAACAACAAATGATGAAAGAATTGAAATATTGTATGTCGGAAATTACAATACCAATGAAGGCGCTGATTTTTTAGAAGCTAGATTAAAAATTGACAACACACTTTTAGTTGGAAATATTGAAATACACTTATTTGCATCAGATTGGAAAAGACACCAACACCAAGTAAATAATAAATATAACAATGTAATTTTACATATTGTATGGATAAATGATGAGCCATTAGAATATGTGCCAACATTAGAACTTAATGGTAAAGTTTCACAACTATTATTACAAAAATATGCCTATCTGATGCAACATAGCACGCCAGTACCTTGTGCCAAAAGTTGGAATGATATAGAGCATATAAATATTGTAAACATTCAGGAAAGAATGTTATACGAAAGATTGGAACATAAAAGTGAAAAAATTATTGTACAATACAATTTACTTAACAAAGATTGGTTGCGAACAAAATATTATTTGCTTTTGCAAAGTATAGGTACAACGATAAATAGTTTTGGATTTGAGCAATTAGCACAAAGATTAGAATATAAAATTCTGATTAAACATGCTGATAATTTATTACAAATAGAAGCATTGTTGTTTGGTACAGCAGGCTTTTTAGAAGCTAGATTTTTGGAAGATATATATTATAACAAACTAAAAAATGAGTATGCATTTCTAAAAGAAAAATATGGTTTAGTATCTATGAATAAATCGATTTGGAATTTTTTAAGAATGCGACCTGCAAATTTTCCGACAGTAAAAATTGCGTTATTAGCAAAGCTAATCTATCATTCGCCACAGTTATTTCACTTACAAAATGTTGATGATACAAAGGATTTTTTATCTACGATAGTAGCATCAGAATATTGGAATACGCATTATCAATTTGGAAAGAATAGTAGTTTTTTGCCTAAAAAATTTGGAGAAAAAAGCATTCAGGCATTGCTTATTAATTATAATATTCCTGTTTTTTATACTTATCAAAAATATTTTGAGCAACAAGATGTTTTGCAAGCATGTATTGAAAGTTATGAAAAAATGAGTTTTGAACAAAACCATAAGGTGAAATATTTTTTAGAATATGAACAAACGAAAACAGCAGCAGACAGTCAGTTTTTATTAGAATTGTACAACGAATATTGCTCAAAAAGAAAATGTATGCAATGTAAAATTGCCTATCAGATATTGAAAAATGAAACAAAAAATGTGGAGGCAACAATATGATTTTTTGTATATTTACAATAGTATGGTACTTGAAAAACCACTAGAAGTATTGAAGCAGAAAAGCATACGTGATGCTATAGAATTTAGTGTGTATGGTGTTTGTGCATACTTGGGTAGAAAAATGTCCATTCCATCAAAAAGAGTGCGTTTGTTTTTTATATATGCTAGTTTTTTAGCATTGGGTTCGCCAATTATATTTTATTTGATATTTGCTTTTGTTTTTAATTTAAAAAATATGATAAAAACAAAAAGGAATCCAGTTTGGGATATATAAAAAATGTAGAATTAGTTGGCAACGTCACTTATAAATTTGATACGAACTAATTGAATCTCTTCAAATTCAATATCATCTTCTTTCAAAACTTTGTGAGCTAGTTTTAAGTCTGTTGTGTCAGCTGATTTAAAATAGTCAAAAATTTCTTCAATGATATCTTCGTCAATTTTATCATTTAGGTAATAATCAATATTTACCTTAGTACCAGAATTTACAATAGTTTCAAGCTCAGCCACCAAATTATCTAAACTCATATTGAATGATGAAGCAATATGCTCTAATGGCATTCTTTTATCAATTGCTTTTATAATATTTATTTTGGTATTGGAGTTTTTGTCAGCACTTTTTATCGTAGAAAAATCAGAGAAACGTTCTATATTATTTTCTTCTACATACAATTCTATTGCTTTTAGAAAATCTTTTCCATATCGTTCTGCTTTTCCTTTGCTCACACCATAGATGTGCGACAATTCTTCAGTAGTTATTGGAAAAAATGTAGCCATATCTATCAAAGAAGCTTCTTGAAAAACAATATCAGTTGGCACTTTATGTTGTTTAGCTATTTTTCTTCTTACATCTTTTAAAATGTCCAAAAGTTTTGGTTCTAATACATTGTTGTTTTTTTGTGTTAATGTAACAATGTCTTCATCATCTTCACTTTCTTCAAATTTATGATTGATAACACCTTTAATATTTTCTGGTTTTTTTAGGAATTTTTTTCTTTTTTCAGTGAACTTTAAAACACCAATAGCTTCAATTTCTTTTCTTACTAAGTTTTCTAATATTATTTTATTTACCACAGAACTCCAGAAAATCATGTCTTTTTCTGAGCCTTTTCCAAAAACTTTTATTTTATCTAGATTTTTGGTCGTAATCTCAGCAGACTTTCTTCCTACCAATATATTTACTAAGTTTAGTGCATTTGTTTGCTCATTTGTTTGTTCCAAAGCTTGAAGTGCCAACAACACATCGTCTTTAATTTCAATAGGTGTTTTAGGTTTCAAACAATTGTCGCACATACCACAATTATTTATTTCTTCTCCAAAATAATGCAAAACCACTTTTTTTCTGCATTCTGCACTTTGAGCAAAGGTTTCTACCTCATTTAGTTGTTGTACAGCAATCTCTTTTTCGGTAACAGATTTTTCTTTATTGCTCAATATATATTTTTCAAACTTATGAATTTCTTTAGGCGAAAAATAGGTAATACATTCGCCTTGAAGTCCATCTCTGCCTGCTCTTCCAGTTTCTTGATAGTAGTTTTCTAAAGATTTTGGCACGTCAAAATGTATTACAAAACGCACATCTGGCTTGTCAATTCCCATTCCAAATGCAATTGTTGCTACAATAACTTGTACTTCTTCTCGCAAAAAATTATCTTGCCTTTCTGTTCTTGTATTTGCATCTAAACCAGCGTGGTATGCCGTTGCATTTATGCCGTTTACAACCAATATTTCTGCAATTTCTTCTGTTGTATTTCTGCTTAAACAGTAAACAATGCCACTATTTGTACCTTGTTTTTTTATGTATTTTATAATGTCTTTTAATGCTTCTTGTTTGCTTGGTTTAGGTTTTATTTCATAATAAAGATTTTCTCTTAAAAAGGATGAAATAAATACGCGATGATTTACTAAGCCAAGAGTTTTTACAATATCAGATTGTACTTTTGGTGTTGCTGTTGCTGTTAATGCAATGATTGGAATATTTTGCTCAATTTCGTTGAGCATTTGACGTATTTTTCTATATTCTGGTCTAAAATCGTGGCCCCATTCTGAAATACAGTGTGCCTCATCTACAGCAACAAAAGATATTGGAATTGTTTTTAAAAAATCTATATTTTCCTGTTTAATCAATGATTCTGGTGCAACATAAAGTAATTTAGTGATACCTGATGTGATATCTTTTTTTACAGTAGCAATTTGAGCTTTGTTTAATTGAGAATTTAAAAAGTGAGCAATATTATCTACATTGCTGTAGCCTCTTATTAAATCTACTTGGTTTTTCATTAATGCAATTAATGGAGAAACAACAATTGCTGTACCTTCTGATAGAATTGCAGGCAATTGATAACAAAGAGATTTTCCTCCACCAGTTGGCATAATAACCAAAGTATCTACCTTATCTAAAATACTTTGTATAATTTTTTGCTGTTCGCCTTTAAACTTATCAAATCCAAAATGTTGCTTTAGATTTTCTTCTAAATTATGATTATCCATTCTTTGTTTATTCGTGAATACTATTTGCTATTCTTAGGTAGCAAAAGGTATATAAATATAATCAAAAATACAAATATTTACAGGCATAAAATAAAGTCTATTTTTATAGAATTTTTAATTAATTGTATATCTTCGCTTGTAATTTTGAACGCTTTGTTTAATTTGATTTAATATGAACAACAATACTTATGTAGCAATTATGGCTGGTGGCATTGGAAGTAGATTTTGGCCAGCAAGTAGAACTGCTCTTCCTAAACAATTTTTAGATATATTAGGTACAGGAAGAACACTGATACAGGGCACATATCAACGATTTTTAAACTTATGTCCTAAGGAAAATATATTTATTCTAACTCACGCAGATTATATAGATTTAATTAAAGAACAGCTTCCTGATATAACCGATGAACAGATATTGGCAGAGCCAGCAAGAAAAAACACAGCACCTTGTATTGCTTATGCATCATTTAAAATAAGAAAAATAAATGCGAATGCTAATATTATTGTTGCACCATCTGACCATATTATAGAAAATGAAGCAGAATTTGTGCGTATTGCCAAATTAGCATTAGATTTTGTATCGAAAGAGAATGCTTTGATAACTTTGGGCATTAGACCAACAAGACCAGATACTGGCTATGGCTACATCCAATATTTGGAAGAAGCTGCTGCCGAAGAAATATTTCCGGTAAAGACATTTACAGAAAAACCAAATAAAGAAGTTGCAGAGCAATTTGTAGAAAGTGGTGATTTTTTGTGGAATGCAGGAATTTTTATTTGGAATGTAAATAGCATAGTTGGTGCTTTAGAAAAATTACTTACTGAAGTTTATGATGCATTTTTAGAATCAGAGAATGATTTGTGTACAACAAATGAAAGAACAGCGATAGAGAAAGCATTTATTACATCTCCAAGTATTTCAATAGACTATGGAATATTAGAGAAAGCAGATAATGTTTATGTTGTTCCATCATCATTTGGTTGGAGCGACTTGGGTACTTGGGCATCACTATTTGCAGAAAAAGAGAAAGATTATTACAATAATGCTGTAAATGGCGAAAATGTAGTTGTGTATGAGGCAAGTAACAACATTATTCATATTAATAAAAATAAACTAGCAGTAATTTGTGGCCTTGAAAACTATATTGTAGTAGATACTGATGATGTGTTGCTAATATGTAAAAAAGACGAAGAGCAACGCATAAAAGAATTTACTTATGACATTAAGAAAAGTAAAGGCGATACGTTTTTGTAGACTTAGTAAGCTCTATCGTTTCTGCCTTCCATGTAATTGATAAATGCTTTTAGTGCAACTTTATTTCCACCAGCAGTTGGATAATCTCCTGTAAAATACCAATCACCAAGATGATTTGGGCAAGCTGTATGTAAATCTTCTATTTTTTGATATACAATTTCTACATCAGAAAAGATATGCTTTGGTTTTACAATATTGCCTATTTCTTTTGATATTTCTTCGTATGTAAATGGTGCATAAACTTCTTTTACCAAGTTGTTCATTTCAGAAACTGGCTTAAGCAATTCTTCTTTACATTTTTGGTAAATATCTTGTAGTTGTTTGTCTTTTTGTTTTTGTTTCCAAAGATTTATTGCTGCTTGGAATGCCACGAATGTGCCCATTTTGCTCATATCTATACCGTAGCAATCTGGATATCTGATTTGTGGTGCTGATGATACTATGATTATCTTTTTTGGCTGAAGTCTATCTAACATGGTTAGTATACTTTCTTTTAATGTGGTGCCACGCACAATAGAATCATCTAAGATGACAAGTGTATCTTGATTGTTTTGCACAACACCATAGGTAACATCATATACATGGTGTACCAAATCATTGCGAGAATTATCTTCAGTAATAAATGTTCTCATTTTTACATCTTTAATGGCAATTTTCTCAATGCGTGGCATAATTGCCAAGTCTTTTTGTAATTGTTCTGAAGATATTTTTTGTTGCTGAAAGCTATTTATTTTTTGTTGTATGTGTTCTTTCTGAATTTCTTCTACCATGCCTAGAAACGCAACTTCTGCTGTATTTGGAATGTATGAAAAAACAGTATTTTTTAGGTCTGATGATATTTTATTTAGTATTGTTGGAACAAGTAATCTTCCAAGCATTTTTCTTTCTTGATAGATTTCAAAATCGCTACCACGTGAGAAATAGATTCGCTCAAAACTACATGCTTTTTTTTCTTTTGGTGCTGAGCATTTTACTTCGCCACAGCTGCCATCTTTTTTTATTATTAATGCATGCCCTGGTTGTATTTCTTGTATTTTGCTTCTGTGGATGTTAAAAGTAGTTTGTATTGCTGGTCTCTCAGAAGCAACAACAACAACTTCATCATCTTTATAATAAAATGCTGGTCTGATGCCATTTGGATCTCTGATAACAAAAGCATCGCCGTGTCCAATCATTCCTGCCATGGCATAACCGCCATCAAAATCTTCACAAGAATTTTTTAATATATTACTAATATTTATATTTTCAGCAATTAGATTTGTAATGTCTGCATTATTGAATTGCTGTGTTTTGTATTTCCTGAATAGTTTTTGATTTTCAGAATCTAAGAAATGCCCAATTTTTTCTAAGACAGTCATTGTATCTGATTTTTCTCTAGGAAACTGACCAAGGTTCACTAGGTTATCAAATAGGTCATCTACATTTGTAAGATTAAAATTTCCTGCAACTAAAAGAGTTCTTGTTTTCCAGTTGTTTGCTCTAACTCTTGGATGGCAATTGCTCATATCATTTCCACCATGTGTACCATATCTTAGATGTCCGAGCAATAGCTCGCCCATAAATTCGTAGTTCTGTTTTAGGTGTTCGCTATCGTTGAGTAGTAGTTTTTCTTCTTTGCCAAGGTCTTTGAATTGAGCAAATATTTCTTCAAAAATTACTTTAATTGCTTGTTTATCTACACTTCTTTTTCTGTCTATGTATGCAAAACCTGGTTGTGTATCTAATTTTATTGTGGCGATTCCAGCACCATCTTGTCCTCTGTTGTGCTGTTTTTCCATGAGTAAGTACATTTTACTCAGGCCATAATGCATATCGCCGTATTTTTCTTTGTAGTAGCTGAGTGGTTTTAGTAGTCTTACTAAAGCTATTCCACATTCGTGTTTTATTGCATCACTCATTTAAGTGTACAAAAATACATTTTATGTGTAGATAATAAAAATTTTATCTGTTATCTTATGAAAAAAATAAGTGATATATTTTTGTGTAGATTAGTTTAGCTTACGCTTAACTTCAACATGTTCGAATGATTCAATAACATCGCCTTCTCTAATGTCGTTATAATTTTTAATTTTTATACCACATTCGTAGCCTTTTGTTACTTCTTTCACATCATCTTTGAATCGTTTTAATGAGTCTAATTCGCCTTCAAAAGCAACAATTCCATCTCTGATGATTCTTATTTTGTTTGCTCTAATGATTTTTCCATCAGTTACATAACAACCAGCAATAGTACCTACTTTACTTACTTTAAATACTTCTCTTACATCCACATTTCCTACTATTTTCTCTTCGTATTTAGGTTCTAATAGGCCTTCCATCGCAGATTTAACTTCTTCGATAGCATCGTAAATGATTGAGTAATGTTTGATTTGTATATCTTCTTTTTCTGCAATTGCTTTTGCATTTGCTGATGGTCTTACTTGGAATGCAACGATAATGGCATCTGATGCTGATGCTAATAATACATCTGATTCAGAAATTTGACCCACACCTTTGTGAATGATATTTACTTTTATTTCTTCAGTAGATAGTTTTAATAATGAATCACTAAGTGCTTCTACCGAACCATCCACATCACCTTTTATAATTAAATTTAATTCTTTGAAGTTGCCTAATGCTAAACGTCTACCTATTTCATCAAGAGTAATGTGTTTTTTAGCTCTTAGTCCTTGTTCTCTTAGTATTGTAGCTCTTTTGTTTGCTATTTCTTTTGCTTCACTTTCTTCGCTATATACTTTTAATTTGTCTCCAGAGTTTGGTGCGCCTAATAAGCCTAATACTTGAACTGGTGTTGATGGTCCTGCTTCAGTAATTCTTGTTCCACGTTCGTTGTACATTGCTTTTACACGTCCGTAGTATTGTCCTGCTACCATTACATCTCCTATTTTCATGGTGCCTTCTTGTATCATTACTGTAGATACATAGCCACGTCCTTTATCTAAGCTTGCTTCGATTACTGAACCAACGGCATATTTATTTGGATTTGCTTTTAGTTCTAAAAGTTCAGCTTCTAATAGGATTTTTTCAAGTAATAAGTCAATATTTGTTCCTTTTTTAGCTGATATTTCTTGAGATTGGAATTTTCCGCCCCATTCTTCAACTAAAATATTCATTTCAGATAATTGTTTTCTGATATTATCTGGATTTGCTGCTGGTTTGTCGATTTTGTTTATAGCAAAAATCATTGGTACTTCTGCAGCTTGCGCGTGACTAATTGCCTCTCTTGTTTGTGGCATTATATTGTCATCTGCTGCTGCTACAATGATTGCAATATCAGTAAGTTTAGCACCACGTGCACGCATTGCTGTAAATGCTTCGTGACCTGGTGTATCTAAGAATGTTATTTTATCTCCTTTTGCTGTTGTTACTTCGTAGGCACCAATATGTTGTGTTATTCCGCCCATTTCACCAGCAACTACGTTTGCTTCTCTAATGTAGTCAAGTAATGAAGTTTTACCATGGTCTACGTGTCCCATTATGGTAACAATTGGTGGTCTTGGTATTAAGTCTTCTTCATTATCTGTTGATTCGTCTTCGTCTATTTCTACTTCTTCTAATGAAGTGAATTGGATTTCGTAACCGAATTCGCTTGCTACAAGTTCTATAATTTCAGCATCTATTCTTTGGTTGATAGATACGAAAACACCTAAGCCCATACATGAACTAATGATTTGTGTTGGTGACACGTTCATTAAGCTTGCTAGTTCTGATACGGTGATGAATTCTGTTACTTGTAAGATATTTGTGTCTTCTGCTCCTTCTTCTGCTCTTTTTGCGTGTTCTTCTCTTTTTTCTCTTCTATATTTTACGCCAGATTGCTTAGTTTTTGAACCAGCAAGTTTTGCCATAGTGGCTCTTATTTTTTCATTGATATCTTTTTCAGATACTGTTTCTGTTGTTTCTTTTGTAGTTTTTCCAGCAGGTCCTCTTCTGTTGTCTTTTCTAAACCCGTCTGTTTTGCCTGGATTTGTTTTCTCGAAAGTTTTAACGTCTACTTTGTTAGCGTGTATTCTTGCTCTTTTCTTTTTTTCCTCTTGTTTGGCGTCTTCTTTCTTTTTCTCGTCTTCTTTTCTTTGTTTTTCTTCTTTTCTATATATCTGTTCTGGGCTTTTTTCTTCTTTTAAAGAAATTTTGCCTAATATTTTTGGACCAGATAGTTTTTCAGCTTCAGCTTTTATTACGGTGTCTTCTACAGGAGTTTCTACAACAGGAATTTGTTTTACTTCTTCTACGTCTATAGTTTCTTCTACTTTGTTATCCTCGAAAATATCTAATTGAATTTTTTCAACTTCTGTAGTTTTTTCTACTGGTGCAACCTCTTCTTGTTTCTTAGCAGTTGATTTTTTTGTTTCTTCTTTTTTTGGTTTGTTACCATCAAGGTCAATTTTTCGAATTACTTTAGGTGTTTCTACTTCTACCTTTTGTCTTACAACAACTTCTTCTTCAGGTTTTGTTTCTATTACTTTTTCTTCATCTTCTTTTCTTTTGCCAATATTTAGCTGTTCTGCTTTTTCTTTGATGGCAATTGATTGGGAAAAATCTTTTAACAACACATTATATTGCTCTTCTGATAGTTTTGTATTGGGCTTGCTGTCAATATCTGGGAATCCATTATTTTGCAAATGTTCTACAATGGTGGCAATACCCACATTGAGCTCTTTTGCGGCACTGGCTAGTCTTAATGTTTTTGTTTCGGACATAATCTGTTGTAAAAGTAATATTTTTGTTTCTGATTACAGAATTTTATTCAAATTCTGATTTTAATATTCTAATAATTTCGTCTACGGTTTCGTCTTCTAAGTCAGTTCTTCTAATTAAGTCTTCTCTGTCAATTTCTAGAACGCTTTTTGCTGTATCGCAACCAATTTCTTTGAGTAATTTGATAATCCATTCGTCAATTTCATCTGCAAAGTCATCTAAATTAACATCATCATCATGCATTTCGTCGGTGTCTCTGAATACATCAATATCATAACCTGTAATTTTTCCTGCTAATTTGATATTAAAACCTCCTTTTCCGATTGCTAATGAAACTTGATCGGGTTTTAAGAATACTGCTGCTTTTTTTCTTTCATCATCTAATGATATAGATTCAATTTTTGCTGGTGTAAGTGTTCTTTGTAACATCAACATTATATTGCTTGTATGGTTGATGATATCTATGTTTTCATTTCTTAATTCTCTAACAATTCCATGAATTCTTGAGCCTTTCATTCCTACGCAAGCTCCAACTGGATCAATTCTATCATCGTAAGATTCTACTACAACTTTTGCCCTTTCGCCTGGTTCTCTAACTATTTTTCTGATGATAATTAATCCATCAAAAATTTCTGGTACTTCTTGTTCTAATAATTTTGCAAGGAACTCTGGCGCCGTTCTTGAAAGAATAACTAATGGCGTGCTACCTCTTAGTTCTACGTCTTTAATGACTGCTCTAATGGTATCTCCTTTTTTGTAGAAATCTGTTTTTATTTGTTCGTTTTTAGGTAGGATTAGTTCGTTACCTTCATCATCTAACAGTAAAATTTCTTTTCTCCATACTTGGTATACTTCTGCTGAAATAATATCTCCAATTCTATCTTTATATTTTTTGTATACTTCGTCTTTTTCTAAGTCTAAAATTCTAGAAATTAGTGTTTGTCTTGCTGCAAGAATGGCTCTTCTGCCAAATATTTCTAATGGAATTGGCTCATACAATTCTTCATCTACTTCCATGTCTGGCTCTATTGTTTTAGCGTAAGATAGTTCTACTTCCGCAAGTTTGTCTTCTACCTGACCATCTTCAACAACATTTCTATGTCTCCAAATTTCTAAATCACCTTTGTCTGTATTTACTATAATGTCAAAGTTTTGATCTGAAGTGTATTTTTTTCTAAGGAGTGTTTTAAAGACATCTTCCAAGACACGCATCATTGTTGGTCTGTCTATGTTCTTAAACTCTTTAAATTCCGAGAACGACTCTACTAATTCTACAGTATTCATGTTTTTTAAATTTTAAAAATGAAATGTTTTTTTATTGATTTAATTTCTGATAATAATATTGTTTTATTTTCTGTGATTATTTCTTTTTTTACCTTTTTTTCTGTTTGAATTTCAACACTATCTGGATTGTATGCAATCAGTATTCCAATATCTTTTGTACCATCATTCATTAGTATTTCTACATTTTTATCTATATTTTTTAGAAATTGTTGTGGTACTTTAAAAGGTTGATCCATTCCGGGTGATGATACCTCTAATGTATATTTTTCACCTACTAATTGATTTGACTCTAAATATTCTTCTAGCTTTCTGCTGGTTTTTGCACACTCATCTATCGTAATATTTGTATCTGATCTATCAATAAATACTTCTATCTTATTCGTTGGCAATACTTTAACATCAACCACAAACATAGTTGTGTTGTCAATATTATTGTTTAAATATTGCTCAATTTGTTCCTTTAATTGAATAGAATTTTCCATTATTTTTTATAAATAAAAAGAGGACTTTGTCAAGTCCTCTCATCAATCTTGGTGCAAAGATAAGTATAAATTTGTATAAAACAAATATTTTTTGCTTTTTATAAGTAGCTAAACTTAAAATATCTTAATATGTCTAAAAAAATAGCTGAGAAAATATTATTTTCGTGCATTAATATAAATAGACATTATGACAATACCACAATTTGAACACTTAAATAACGAAGAAAAAGAATTGCTTTTTGATGTTCCTGCAATTATTACATTACTAATTGGTTCTGCAGATGATGATTTAAACAGTGAAGAAATTAGTACTGGGCTTAGAATAATTTTAGTAAGAAAAGATAGTGGTGACAAATTGTTACAAGATTATTATGAAGCTGCAAACAATGTTTTTGATAGCTCATTAAACAAATATAGTTTAGCATACGAAAACTTAGCTACTGAAGAGCGTATTGAAAAATTGAGTGTTATTTTAACTCAACTAGATACAATTCTACCAACTATAGATCCATTGTATGCAAGTACCTTGATAAAATCATTTAGAACATTTGCAAAAGAAATAGCTGAAGCATCTGGTGGTTTTGCAGGAATAGCAAGTGTATCTAATGTAGAGCAACAACTTGTATCTTTACCAATGATTAATTTTCATTAATTGTATTTAATACAATGCAAACAATAAACGAAAAGAATAAGCTTCCAAAGGAATTGGTAAATGTGTCTAAGTATGTAAAGCTAATGGACAGTGCATTTAAAATTCCAGGAACAAATAGAACATTTGGAATAGATCCAATATTAAACTTAATTCCATATGGTGGTGCCATTGCTGGATATTTAATTTCTGCGTATTTGTTAATAGGTATGTTTAGAAATGGAGCAAGCTCTAAAGTGATTGGCAAAATGATTGGTAATATTACTTTAGACGCAGTTGTTGGTGCTATTCCATTTTTAGGTACTGTATTTGATTTTATGTTTAAGGCAAATAAAAGAAACCTAACATTAGCCATAGAACATTTTGAAGAAGGAAAACACCAAGGCAGTATTTTACCATATCTTATTCCAATAATAATTATTCTTATAGTACTGTTTGCTTTTGTTGTCTATATTACTATCATTGCATTTAGGTTCTTTTTTGATATACTAAATCAAATACAACTCTGACAAATATCATAACAACAATTAACTAATATCATATATTAAACAACTTTGTTGGAATATTTTTGCTAAATGGCAAAAGTAAATCCAAACACAAAGACAAAGACAAAAAATCTTGAGGTACAGAAGACTAATGTACCAAACACAAAAGAAACAACACTACCATTAGACAACAAAAATGGAAGTGATTCTACTAATGAAATAAAAAATGAAGAGCAATCTATTTTGATTAGAGACTTGAATAATCTAAAATCAAAAAAAGATTTAGCAGAATTAATAAAAAGCGAAGGTGCAAGCCCAAATAAAATTCTATCAAATATTGCTTATGAAGAACAGTTGCATGATTTACAGATAGAATTGGTGCAATTACAAAGATGGACACAAGAAACAGGTGCAAGAATTGCTGTTTTATTTGAAGGAAGAGATGCTGCAGGAAAAGGTGGAACCATCAGAAGATTTACAGAACATATAAATCCACGTGCTATGCGCGTAGTAGCATTACCAAAACCTAGTGATGAAGAAAAAGGACAATGGTATTTTCAAAGATATATTAAACAACTACCAAATAAAGGAGAAATTGTCTTTTTTGATAGAAGTTGGTATAATAGAGCAGTTGTAGAGCCAGTAAATTATTTCTGTACACAACAACAGTATGAAGTATTTATGCAGCAAGTAACAGAATTTGAACATATGCTCTACGAAGATGGCGTTATCATTATAAAATTTTGGTTTTCTATATCAAAAGAAGAGCAATTAAGAAGATTTGAATCAAGGAAAAAGAACCCATTGAAACAATGGAAGTTGAGCCCAGTTGATATGCAAGCACAGGAAAAATGGGATATCTACACAAAATATAAAGAAGAAATGTTTAGACGTACGCATACTTCTTTCTCACCTTGGATAATTGTAAAAGCAAATAACAAGCAAAAAGCAAGATTAGAAAGTATTAGATATGTTATCTCTCTAATTCCATATGTAGATAAAATAAGTACCAAAACGCGTACACATCCAGACCCAAATATTGTAGCAAGATACCATAGAAAATCGCAACAAGTAGATAATTAATATTTTTCTTCGCACATTGTCTATTAAATTATTTCTCGTTTATATAATAAATTATATAAATTTACGACATCTTTTAATAGACCTAAAACATGAATGAAAATAAAAACCAACACGAACTAAATGTTTGTTTGGATGAATGTCTATTGTATATACATTCATTCTTAAAAGGAAAAAAAACAGTTGTAAAGACATTGCAAATTGGATTAGCTGATGGCAAACTTGCAAACACCATTGTAAATGCTACTCAGAAACCACATATTGTTGTAGACCCAAGACAAGAAATGCACCAGTTTTCAGGAATTAAATTCTTAAAAGCAGAAGACAATTGGGATTTGATTGATTTCAGAGATGATAATTCGTACGCAGTTTTACCAAAACTTTTAGAAGGAAACATATTGCCTGAATTTATAGTAATTGATGGTGACTTGCGATTTGATGCAATGCTCACAGATTTCTTTAATGTGGATTTGATTCTTAAGAAAAATTGCTTTGTCTTGATTAGAAAAAATGAATTGGAAAGCACAAGATTGGTGCATCAGTTTATACAAACAAACAGACAAGAATATACTATTGTAAAAGAACTAAACCAATATATTCTTTATCAGAAAGAAGCTAGAGATATAAGGAAAATGGATTTTTTTGAGCCTTTTTATTTATAAAGAACCTACTAAGTTTTTTACTTGCTTTTGCTCTCTATCTTTTGTAGGATTTGATTTTTTGCCAATAAAATGCAAAATGACAGTAAGTAGAATTGCCAAACCAAATTCTATGAAAACTAATGCTGTATTTCCTATAAACTGTAAAAAATATACTAGAATAATGAATAATATATTCACAAAAAACAATACAAATGATACTTGGATATGTGTCATTCCTAAGTCTATTAGTCTATGATGGATGTGTATTCTGTCTGCAAAAAAAGGTGATTTTTTTCTTATAATTCTAAGCGTAAATGCTCTTAATGTATCGTATATAGGAATTATAAGCACTGCAATTGCCATTGCTGGAGATGATACAATTGGTATTAAATCACTTTTCCACTTTTTAGAACAATTTCATTTTTCTCAATAAATTGTATAGCTAAGATGGCTACCAACAGACCAACAGACAGACTACCAGAATCTCCCATAAATATTTTTGCTGGTGTATAATTAAATCTTAAGAATGCAAGAATAGAACCAACCATAGCAGCAGACCATTATTGCATAATTGGTAAAACCATAATGTTGAAACCACACACCAAATGCTGTGGCAATAATAACACCAACACCACCTGCTAGTAAATTTATTCCATCAATAATATTAAATGCATTAATAATAAATACAATAGTAACAATACTTAGAAGTATGCTTGGAAACTCTGATAGCATAGAAATACCAAATAAACCATACATACTTGTTAATCTTATTTTTCCAATAACAACAATGATAGATGCCGCAAATATTTGTCCAACAAATTTTTTATAAGGCACCAATTCTACAATATCATCTTTGGCACCAACCATAAAAATAAAACACAGTGCAGCTAGTATATATCTTATTTCATTAACAGAATCTAATAATGAAAACAAACAAAATGAAATAAGAAAGCCACCAAATATGGCAATTCCACCTAAGTTTGGAATGGCAGCATCATGAGATTTTCTTTCATTATCTGGTGTATCATATAGGTGTTTAATATCAGCAACTTTAATAATTGATGGTATAAACATATACGTCAATATAAAAGAAGTTACCAACGAAGCAGGAAGAAACAAATCAGTTTTTGACATTAGCATCTCAAAATTAAAAAGAATTCTTTTATTTTATGAATGTTTGTTAATTAAAATTAAAATTTCTGCTAAATAATTTTTAGCAATCAGTTGTACAGAGAATCTAGATTCTGCTCTTTGTCTGGCATGTTTTCCCATTTCGATTTTTGTAGTATTATCCAATAAAATATATTTTTCCATTGCCTTGTATAATGATGTTGTATCGGCAACATCAGCAAATAAAGCACATTGCTCGTCTACAGCATCTTTGCATCCAGCAACATTTGTAGCTATACATGGTTTTTGCATAGCCATAGCTTCTAGCAAAACTCTTGGCAAACCTTCTCTGTATGATGGCAATACAACACAATCTGAAGCACAAATAATATTTCTTGTATCTTTTACATAGCCTTGATATATTATTTTGTCTGTTATCAATGTACTTGTTAGTTTTTCTTTTTGAATGCCACTCGGATTGTTTTCATCAAAATCTCCTACGATTGTAAATGTTGTATTGTTGTACTTTTTAATTATTTTTTGTGCTGCGCCAATGTATTCATATATTCCTTTGTCTTTCAATAATCTACCTATAAACAAAAACCGAACCAAACTATTTTCAAGCGCATTTTGTTTGCAAAAATTTGGATGAAAATAGTCTACATCGATTCCTGATCCATTAATAATTTTAGTTTTACTATTGTTTACTAATTTTTTTTTGGCGAACAAATTTGCATCTTCTTGATTTTGGAAAAACACCAAATTTGAGCGTAGAAATGCTATTTTATATAATAGTTTAGATATGCTAGATGCTATACTTTTGTTTAAAAATGTATAGCCTAAACCAGTTACGGTACATATTGTTTTTGTTTTGCCAAATAGTGTAGCTAAGCTTCCGTAAATGTTTGGCTTAATTGTGTACTGAAGTGCAACATCAATTTTTTCTTGCTTATATATTTTTCTTAGTTCTAACAGAAGTTGTAAATCTTGTATTGGATTGGTTCCTTTCCTTGTTAGTTTTTTGATTGGAATAAATTTGAAACCATTTTATACAATAGTTTTAGCGTAATCATCTTGTGGTGCAATGGCAATGACATTGATATTGTTTTCTTTCAGAAAATGCATCAAAGGCAATCTGAAATTAACAATGTTAAAAGATGTATTGGCAACTATTGCTATATTATGCATTAAAACCCTATTGAATTTCTTAAATTTTCTTTATATGCAAGATGTTGTACGTCGTCAATAGTTATGGTATGTATTGCTTGTTGTGTTCTACTGTTTTTATCTAAGGTTGCCATTCTTATATTTTGTTTTTTGATAACATCTTCAGTGGTTTGTCTTACTGTTCTTGCATTTCCAAAAAACTTGTCTTTATTTTTATACAAAAGTGCAAAATATTGTTGGATATGTTGTTTTGCAATTTCATCTACTTCTAAATCATCTTTTTTAAATAATGATTCTGCAATTTGCCACAATTCTTCTGGTGTATAGTCATCAAAATGTATTTTTTTGTCGAATCTTGAGTTTAATCCAGGATTTGATAGTAGAAATTCGTTCATATTGTCTGGATAGCCAGCTGCCAATACTACGAATTTTCCTCTATTATCTTCCATTCTTTTTAAAATTATTTCTATTGCCTCAGAGCCAAAATCGTTGCCTGATGATGCATTTTTGGTTAATGCATAAGCTTCATCAATAAATAAAACGCCACCCATTGCTTCTTCAATTTTTGAGCCTGTTTTTATTGCTGTTTGTCCAATAAATCCAGCAACTAATTGTTCTCTGTCTACTTCTACTACATGGCCACGTTCTAAAATTCCTAGTGATTTGAATATTTTACCTAAAATTCTGGCTACAGTTGTTTTTCCTGTGCCTGGATTTCCAGTAAAAACAGTGTGTAATGAAAATTTATTGAGTACATCTTTTCCAATTTCATTGTAGTACATTATTAATTTTACAAGCTCATCTATTTCTTTTTTCACAGTATTCATTCCTATTAGTTGGTGTAATTCTGTGAGTGCATCTTGCAATTCTACAATATCAACTTCTAGTACTAACTTCTTATGCTCTTCTTGTTCTGTTATTTTTTTTACATCTTCTAAAATTATGGTAGAAAGTTCTTCTTTAGAATATTGCTTAGATGCATCTTTCATTAGTCTAATACCTAATTCCATTTTGGCTGAGCCAACTACGCCTTCTACAAACCTAGCATTACCAAAGTTTTTATCTCTTTTTCTATATGCTTCTGTTAGATATTCTTTTAGTTCTACTTGAGCTTCTTTACTAAAAGTAAGTTTTGATTTTTCAGCAATTTTTATGGCAATTTGAAATAGTTCTTCTGGCAAATAGTCTTGAAAATTGAAGTATTGTCCAAATCTTGATTTTAAACCTGGATTTGATTGTAAAAACACTTCCATTTCTTTTGGATATCCTGCGCAGAAAATGGCAATATCGCCTGTGCCTTCGCTCATTTCTTTAATAAGTATTTCAATAACTTCTTTGCCATAGTCTTTACTGTCTTCTCCACTTCTTGCTAAAGCATAAGCTTCATCAATAAATAGAATTCCACCTTTAGATTTCTCAATTACTTTTTGTGTTTTTGGTGCTGTTTGTCCAATAAATTCTGCTACTAAATCAACTCTATTAACTTCGTTTAGATGTCCTAAACTTAATAAATCTAATTTGTGATATATTTTTCCAAGCAAGCGCATAACTGTGGTTTTTCCCGTGCCTGGATTTCCATACGCAACAGCATGTAGTTTTATATTTGCATCATCATCAATTCCTTGTTGTTTTCTTAAGTTTGCAAATTTTAGATAAGTAATTTGTTCGTTGATGGTGTTTTTTACATTCTCTAATCCTACAAGTTCGTTTAGTTCTACAAGTAGTTCATCTAATGTTTTATCTGTATCTAAATTATCACTAGCATTTGATTTTTGAGCAGAAACTATATTTTCTATTTTTTTGGTTAATGGTGTTTCGCCTTCTACATCTTCTTTGCCACATTCAAAAGCAGCCAAGGCAACAGAACAATCCATAAATACAACATCTAATATATATTTATCATCTTTCCATCCACCAGGCACATCACTTCCCCAGCCAACATCAAAAGTATAAGTCCAATCTTTTTTAGATGCTTCTATCTTACCTATTCTAAATGTCTGAGCTTTGTGCTGCCAAGCATCATCATAGTAATTGAAAAATATTTCATAATCCCAAGGTTTGTTTGTAAGATTTGTGAGCTTCATTTCTAGCCAAACATACTGTGTTGCTGCAGAATTGAATTTCTTCAAATATTTTCTTTCAGATTCTGGAATTATGTTTGCATTACCATCACCAGAAAATAACTTAATGTACTCTACTCTAAAATAAGGATTGTTATTATTTGTAACTAGTCCAATGTCGTTAATGATAAATTCTTTTTCTCCAATAAATTCTCCATCCAAATAGGCTTTCCAAAGGTAGGTGCCTGCTTTCCAGAAAGTTCCTTTTGTAGGAACGCCCCATCCATCTCTGTAGTAGATAATATTATCTTCTTTAGATACTTCTAAATTTGCATCTAAATTACAGATTGCCTTTTCTAAGTCGTTTTTATTAAACGCTTTAATTTCTATTTTACAACTCCAATCTTCTTCATCAAATAATTTATTATAAATTGCAACTTCAGCATTTAGATAATCAACTTCAGCAACATCATATACTGTTCTGTACTTTTTGGTACTATTTGCCATCCATTCAGTAGAACCATATACATTGATATGTTTTAGTTTAAATTTATTGTTTGCTTCTGAATTGTTTTTTTGAGAAAAAAACATGTGTTGTAAATTTTTTATCTAAAAATAATACTTTAATCTTAAAACGAATACACTATACCTAACTATATTTGTATATGGAAAAAAGAACAGAAATAGGCAAAATAGGTGAGTTTGGGTTAATTGATAGACTTACAAAGGATATAGTACTTAAACAAACATCAAGCATAAAAGGCATTGGCGATGATGCTGCTGTTTTGGAATATCAGAAAGCGCAAGTAGTTACAACAGATTTATTGGTAGAAGATATTCACTTTGACTTAGTGTACACACCATTGAAACACTTGGGATATAAAGCAGTAGTGGTTAATCTATCTGATGTTTATGCAATGAATGCAATTCCAAAGCAAATACTGGTAAGTTTTGCAATTTCTAATCGATTTTCTGTAGAAGCAGTAGAAGAAATCTATGAAGGCATAAAATTAGCATGCGAGCGTTATCAGGTAGATATTATTGGTGGCGATACAACGGCATCATCAAAAGGAATGATTATTTCTATAACAGCAATAGGCGAACAAAGTGCAGAAAAGATTGTATACAGAAATACAGCAAAAGAAGGTGATTTGTTGTGTGTTTCAGGCGATTTAGGTGCAGCATATATTGGCTTAAAAATGTTGCAAAGAGAGAAACAGGTATTCTTAAATGCACCCGATGCAAATATAGAATTGGATAAGCATACTTATATTGTAGAAAGACAATTGAAACCAGAAGCTCGTAAAGATATAATTGCATTTTTTGAACAAGAAAATATTGTGCCTACAAGTATGATAGATATTTCTGATGGCTTAAGTTCAGAGCTTTTACATATTTGTAAACAAAGCGATGTTGGTTGTCTATTGGAAGAAGCTAATATTCCAATAGCAAATGAAACGTATGATACTGCTTTAGATTTTAGTATTGATCCAATTACTTGTGCATTAAGTGGAGGCGAAGATTATGAGCTATTATTTACTATTGATTCAAAAGATAAATCTAAACTAGACAAACACCACGATATTGCTATCATAGGAGAAATTTTAGATGCCAACTTAGGTATAAAATTGCATACCAAAGGCGACAACTATCATGATTTAATTGCGCTTGGCTGGGATGGTTTAAAATCTTAGTCGTACAAGCTTTCTTGAATTATTAAAGACAAGTTTTTTCTGTGTGCTTTAGTTAAACTGTTTCCACTGCTTATTGTATCACACCATTGTTTAATTCTTTCCACTTGTGCCAAAGCAGCAGCTTTTATACTATAAGCTTGCCCAGATTTATTTTCAACGATATTCAATAAGCGCTCAACATATTCTCCTTGTATGTTTTGTCTTAGAGAATTTGTATTACTATATAAGTCATCTTTAAATATTGCATCAGTTAAATCTTTAAGCATTGTATTAATATCATACTTATTGCCATAAAGTTTTGTATCTACAATTCTTTTCAATACATCTTTGTGTAATACTTGGTCAAGAACAGATTTTTGGATGTTTAAAATTCTATCATGAATTTTTGGATCTTCATTACCTTCTCTGTTGTATCCTCTTCTTTGAATTTGTAAATAATTATATATATTTGAATCGAAATTTAAAGCATCTGGTGCAAAACAATATTTACTTAAAACGCTCATTGCTTTTTTCTGAGTTTGTAAATCAACTGGCGTGTATGGCTTATTCTCAGTTTCTTGGTTATTAAAAGATCTATCCATATAAACACCACCAATGTATTTGCTAACGATAGAAAGATTTCTTCCAATATTATTAGTAATTACAATATATGCATTTCTAACTGCATGATAAGATTGCTCCTCATCAGAATAAATATCTAATAATTTACTGATGGTATTTTTTAGCATAATAGTGTTTTCTGTAGCATAGCCTATTGGGTCACTGCTCATATCATTTAGCATTACTCTTGGATCCATTCCTTTTCCTGGTGCTCTCATGTCATCACCATCATTAAAAAATCTGTTTTCTTTCTTTGTAGATTGAGCAAGAATTTCTTCTAATCCTTTTTCTTCTTCTTCTTTGTTATTATAAGTTGAGTAGCCATATTTTATTGCCCATTCATCATATAGTCCAGGTTTAATATCAAAATATAATCCTTGTTTGTTTTTATC
The DNA here is from genome assembly GCA_016699615.1 of Sphingobacteriales bacterium. Classification (NCBI taxonomy): domain Bacteria; kingdom Pseudomonadati; phylum Bacteroidota; class Sphingobacteriia; order Sphingobacteriales; species Sphingobacteriales bacterium. The sequence goes on from CP064984.1 coordinate 1,363,962, forward strand.
TGGAGAAATATTTGGGATAGTATAGTCCATCACAGAAGCAGTAAGTCCTATTGTAGAACCTAAAACAACATCTTGCATTTCTTGCTTATTATGCAATGTGCTTGCAATAAAATTATGGTTTAAGCCCATAGTATGTCCAAGCTCATGTAAAACTAAATCATACAATGCTTGTTTCAAAAATTCTCTTTGTTCAAAATCAGAGAAATCATTTGCTTTCAATAGGTTTATTCCTGCTTGAACATTATTATGCATTTGATTTCCAAAGCTACATCCAAAAGGATTTTCATGTTGTGCATCATTATCTAAGCTTGAAAAATCAAATAATTTTTCATAAATCACTCTATTGGTTAGATAAATATATTCCAACATAATATCAGCACCTAATATTTGTCCAGTTCTTGGATTTACAAAATGTGGTCCATAACCACCAAAAGGTGGACGTGGTGATGATGTCCATCTCAAAACATTATATCTTATATCTTCGGCATCCCAAGTAGCAGAATCTGGTTGTACATATACTTCTATTGCATTCTTGAATCCAGCTTTTTCAAAAGCAATATTCCATGTTAAAGCTGCATTTTTTATTGATTCTCTAAATTCAACAGGTGTTGTATTTTCTATCCACCAAACAATTGGAACAATCGGCTCAGAAATAACCTCGTTTGGATTCTTTTTTTGTAAATCCCAACGATGAATAATATCTCTAAATGGTGTTGGTGATGTTGATGTTTGGTCGTCTACCTTATTCATAAAATAACCTACACGTGGGTCATCGTTTCTTGGTTGATAATTATTGATTGGTACTTCAATAAAGCTATGTTGAATATCAATAGAAACAAAACGAGCATCTGTAACTTCTGTGCCACCACTGTTTATAGGAGAAGGATTGTCAAATACGTAAGAAACAGCTACATCAGTATTGCTTGGATAGTTCTTTATTTTAATATATTTTGTTTTTGATTTGCTTAATGAGCCTAAAGAAAAATCATCAGGTTTTGAATTTGGCGATTTAGAAGGTTTTATTTGTTTAATGGTTTCTGCAAAAAATAAGTTGTCTGCATCTATTAAGAACGCATCTTCATCTTTTGCTATTATTTTTTCAGATAAGAATAGTGGTCTATTAATATTTGAATTTTGAGATTTACTTAATGAATTATTTGGATCAAAATAATAGTTAGTATTTTCTAAATAGAAATCAAGTCTATCAAAATATTTTTCTATTTTAAATATTTCATTTTCACGATAACCACCTTTTGCATAGCCAGCATCTATTATTCCATTCATATCATGTGCGAAGTAAATGAATTCTTTAGAGAGTTTATCTTTTGTTACTTCTAGGTACAGTTTTCCATTTGTGCTATCTTGATAAAGGTTGAATAAACCACTTATTTTATTACATTTTTTGGTATAATCTTTTATAGATTTTATCTCGTCTTTCTTTTCAGATTTTGTAGCAGTACTATCCTTTTTTACAACAACAGTATCTTTCATAATTTGTACAGAAAGTGTATCTGATTTCTTATTCTTTTTTTTGTCTTTAGCACTTATTGTAAATAAATTAAATGCAACAATTAATGCGATGATTAGTATTCTCATATTTTATATACTATTTTTTGGGTACAAATATAGCCATTTTAGTTGAACTTATAAAGGGAAAAGGCTTTGCGAATGCAAAGCATTTTCCCTTATAAATATAAAAATGTAATAAAATATTATTTTGCATCACACTTTTCGCAGCACTTATCGTCTGGTGTGCATTTACCTTCGCATTTGTCACAACAAGGTTCGGTAGCATCTGCACAACAAGTTTTTTATGACATGAAGCAGAAGTAGAATCTGTATCAGATTTTTTACAACAAGCTTTCTGGTCTTCTAAGTTACATTTGTCACAACATTTATTATCTGCAGTGCACGTACCTTCACACTTATCACAACAAGGTTTTGCTGTACATTCTTTTTTACCTTTACAACATTCTTTTTTTTGTTTGCATGCTCGTAAGCCAAATACAACAAATATTGTCAAAAGAAGTATTCCTATTGTTTTTTTCATGATATTATTTTTTTTAATTATGAAATATATTACAAATATAGACAAATATTACTCATTATTCAATGTTATTTATTGAGAATTAAAATATGAGATATATCCTAAATTCAGACTTTGTATTAAATATCAGTAGATTATTATAAAATAGATTTAAAAATATTAACTTTGGATAATGAGTTGGCTAAGCAGCATTAAAGAAAAAATAGATAGTAATAAAAACTCTAACAAAGACTTTTTATCAAAATTTCCAAACAAGGTAGGCACATATGGTTATGATGCTTGGGGATTTAATTTAAAAGGAATAAAACCATTTGTCGAAGCAGGTAGATTTATATATGAGAATTATTTTAGAGTAGAAACCTATGGATTAGAAAATATACCAAAAGATGGAAGTGTACTTATTATTGGAAATCATAGCGGACAACTTCCAATAGATGCAGTACTCTTAGGTTATTCTCTAATAACCAACAAATATGCACCAAGAGTACCTAAAGGTATGTATGAAAGATTTGTACCACAAGTTCCATTTATTGGTATGCTTTTTAGCCAATGGGGTGGCACCTTAGGCGATCCAGAAAACTGTGATAAGATGTTAAGCAATGGAGAAGCTGTGATTGTATTTCCAGAAGGAGCGAGAGGAATTTCTAAACCAACAAGTAAAAAATATCAATTGCAAAAGTTTGGCAATGGATATATACACATGGCTGTAAAAAACAAAACACCTATAATTCCTGTTGGAATCGTAGGTTGCGAAGAAATACTAATAAATTTTGGAAACATAGATTTATTTCAAAAATTATTTAAGTTTCCAGCATTCCCATCTTTGTTGCCAGTAGTATTTCCATCTAAAGTTATTATGCATTTTGGTAAACCAATCTATTTTGATGGTGATATTGGAAAAGAACACATCATGGAAGATATGAACCAACAAGTAAAAAACGAAATAAAAAAGCTAATAGATCAAGGGCTACAAAAAAGAAAAGGAGTTTTCTCTTAAAATGTTTTTAGAATAAAAACAAGGCACTATTTTTTATTATTTTGTAATAATGCATATATTTATGCTTGACTAATAAATAATAGAAAGGTATGAAGGCAATAATATTAAAAGAAGATGGAAAATTAACGATAGAAGATATTGCTCAACCAATTTTAAAGGAAAATCAAGCATTAGTAAATATAAGTTTTGCAGCACTAAATCATCGAGATGAATGGATTAGAAAAGGACAATATGCAAAAATACAGTTGCCAGCAATTTTGGGCTCAGATGGAAGTGGCGTAGTGTATAGCGTTTCAAATCCAAAAGATGAACATTGGATAGGAAAGCAAGTAATAATTAATCCAAATCAAAATTGGGGAAGCAATGACAAAGCACAGTCTAAAAATTATAATATTCTAGGCATGCCTACACAAGGCACATTGGCAGAATTTGTTGCTGTAGATATTGACAGACTATACACAATTCCTTCACATTTAGATTTAGAACAAAGTGCAGCATTTCCATTAGCTGGTCTTACAGCATACAATGTAAGTTTCAACAAAGCAAAAATAAGCAAAGAAGATACTGTACTTATTTCTGGTGTAGGTGGTGGCGTTGCACAATTTGCATTTTTATATAGCATTGCAGTTGGAGCAAATACATATGTTACATCCAGCAAAGAAGAAGTAATACAACATTGCATACAATTAGGAGCCAAAGGTGGTTGTAGTTACAAAGATAAAGAAGCAATGAAAAATATGTCTGCATCTTATGGAGGATTCAATGTTGTTATAGATTCTGCTTGTGGTGATGGAATGAATGACTTATTATCAATTCTAAACCCAAATGGAAGATATGCATTTTATGGTGCTACACGTGGATTACCATCAAATTTGAATATGAGAAATATTTTTTGGAATCATTTACAACTATTTGGCTCTACAATGGGCAGTGATAATGATTTTAAGCAGATGGTAAAGTGTGTTGAGCAACACCAAATAAAACCAATTATAGCTAAAGTTTTTGATTTTGAAAATGCTGAAGCTGCTTTTGATAGAATGCAAAATGGCGAGCAATTTGGCAAAATAATTATAAAAATTAAATAAATACAAATATATATGAACATTATAATTCCAATGGCTGGAAGAGGCACAAGATTACGTCCACACACATTAGTAACACCAAAACCATTAGTACCAATTGCAGGAAAACCAATTGTAGAATGGTTAGTAGAAGACATTATAGCACTTTGTGCAGAAAAAGTAGAAAATATTGGATTTATCATTGGTGATTTTGGTACAGAAGTAGAGCAAAATTTATTAGAAATAGCCGAACATTTAGGCGCAAAAGGACATATCTATCATCAAAAACAAGCACTAGGTACAGCACATGCAATTTTGTGTGCAGAAGATATATTACAAGGAAAAGTAGTTGTAGCATTTGCAGATACATTGTTTAAATGCGAAGAAAAAATAAATACAGATGCAGACGGAATTATCTTTGTACAAAAAGTAGAAGATCCACGTGCATATGGTGTTGTAAAAATGGATAGCAACAACAAGATTACAGATTTCGTAGAAAAACCACAGGAATTTGTTTCAGACTTAGCAATTATTGGTATTTATTATTTTAAAGATGGCGATAATCTAAAGAATGAATTACAATATTTGATAGATAATAACATCACAGAAAAAGGAGAATACCAATTGACCAATGCAATGGAAAACATGAAGAATAAATCATTGGCATTTTATCCAGGTAAAGTAGAAGAATGGTTGGACTGTGGTAACAAAGATGCAACAGTGTACACCAATCAACGTATACTAGAAATTAAAAAACATAAAATAGCTACTCCAATTCAATTAAATAATGTTAATTCCTTAGTGATAGAACCATGTTTTATTGGCAAAAATGTTACCTTAGAACATTCAATAATTGGTCCTCACGTGAGCATTGGAGCAAATTGTATTATAAAAAATTCAAATATCGAAAATTCGATGATACAGAATAGCACAAAAATAAATAATAAGATTATACAAAATGCAATGATAGGAAGTAGTGTAGAGATAAATGGTAATGTTGAGAACTTAAGTGTTGGAGATTATACAACAATTAGATAAATGAAAATAACAATAAAATACATTTTTACTTTCATCATTATGCTCAGCATAATGAATTTTGTATCAGCAAAAGATAAAAAAAAGCAAAGGTAGCAAAGGCAATACAACTACAAGTAAAATTGTAAAACCAAGTAACAAAAAAGAACAAATATATGTAGAAACAACATTTATTGAAGCAGTACAAGCAAGCTTACTTGGAAATAGACAAGAGGCAATCAATAAATTTAATGAAGTACTCAATAAAGATAGCGAGAACGATGCTGCATTATTTGAATTAGCAAAAATATATTACCAAGCAGGCGCAGTACAACAATGCGTTACATATTGCCAAAGAGCAATAAAGATAAATCCAAACAATGAATATTATTATGTGTATTTGGCAGAAGCACTAGGCGAAAACGGCTTATTTGTAGATGCATCTAAAACATATGAAACACTATTAAAACTAAAACCTAAAGAATATGACTATTACTACGATTGGGCATATATGCTTGCACAAGCAAAATTGTATAAAGAATCTGTAGATGTTTTAAATCAATTAGAACAAAAAATTGGCGTTAGCGAGCATCTTATTTTATTGAAACAACCACTGTGGATACAACAAAACAAAGTAGAAGAAGCTGTAGCTGATGTAGAAAAACTAATACAACTATATCCAAGAGAAGCAGATTTCTATTTGATGATTGCAGAAATATACGAAGCAAACAATTTAGATGATAAAGCACTGCAAACCTATGAAAGACTAAACAATAAAATACCAGAAAATGCTTCAGCATTGGTAGGCATGGCAGAAATCTATAGAAAAAGAAATAACCAACCAAAATATCAAGAGTACTTATCAAAAGTATTTGATAGCAAGTCAATAGATATTGATGATAAAATTCTGGCAATTATTCCAATATTAGATAAATTAGAAAAAGACACAACACTAAGAGAACCTGTACTCGGAATGGTAGACAAGTTGGTACAAAGTCACCCAAATGATATAAAAGCAATTACAGCAAAAGCAGATGTATTGTACAACATCAACAAAAAAGAAGAAGCCTTTGATTATTATAAAAAAGCAATAGAAATAAATCCAGATTCGCTGCCAGGCACAGTATGGATACAAACATATATACTTGCAGCAGAATTAGAAAAAAATGATGAATTAATTAGTATCACCGAAAAAGGCATAAAATATGATAAAGATGATGCTTTTGGATATTTTTATAATGCAATTGGACATCAACAAAAAAAGCAATATGTAGAAGCTGCAAAAAGTGCTAAAAACGGCATAAGCATTGCAGAAAAAGCATCTATAAACAATTATAATAAACAACTAAAATTACAAATGCTTATTATTTTGGGTGATGTATCCTATGAGCTTAAAGAATATGCACAAATGGATAGTGCTTACGAAGCGGCATTAGAAATTGATCCAAATAATCCAACATTACTAAACAATTATGCATACTATCTATCTGAGAGAAATATAGATTTTGAAAAAGCAGAACGCATGAGTAAAAAATCAAACTTGCTACAAGATGGCAATGCTGCTTTTGTAGATACTTATGCATGGATAATGTATAAAATGAAAAATTACAAAGAAGCATTAAAATGGATTGAAGAAGCTATGAGTATACCTGGCGCAACAGAAAGACCAGATATATTAGAGCATTATGGCGAAATTTTGTATATACTAAACAGAAAAGATGAAGCAAAAGAGCAATGGAAAAAAGCAATAGAAAAAGGTGCTGATAAAATAAAATTGGAAGATAGAATTAAAAATGTAAAATAATTTAAAGAATGAGAAAGTATCTATTGTATTGTATAATATCTATCGCAATTATCTCTTGCAACACAGCTAAGAAGACAACAAAAAGCAAACAAGCAGATAGTAGCATTACTACCACACAAAAAAATAGCGATACAACTAAGACAACCAAACCTACAACACCAACTACCACACAACCTACAGAAAAACCAATAGATGCTAAGATTCAAAAAATATTAGATGCAATAGCTAGCAACGAACTTCAATTCACAAATTTTTACTCAAAAATTAAAACCAAAGCCACAATAGATCAAAAAAAACAATCATTTACAACACAACTAAGATGGCTCAAAAATAAAAAAATGTGGATGTCTATGTCAATCATAGGAATAGAAGGCGCACGTGTATTAATTAATAAAGACAGTATTCAAATTATAGATCGACTCAATCAAAGAAATATTCTAAAACCAATTAGCTACATACAAAAGAAAGCATACATCAACCTAACATACAAAGACATAGAAAAAGTTTTCTTAGCTCAACCAATTTTATTCAACAAACAAAAATTAGAACTTTCTGAAACAACAACAGAAAATATTCTAAAATCTAATGATGAACGTTTCAATACCATCATCACATTAGATAAACAAAATAATGTAAAGTCAATATTTATTACAGATAAACTAAAAAACCAAACACTATTATCAGAATATAGTGACCATACTTTGCTAAATGGCAAACAATTTCCGAAAGAACGATATATAAAAATTATAAATGGACCTGAAATATTTGAACTAAATATGACTTTTGATGATATTGACCTTGCAAAAAGTTTAACTTTTCCATTTGAACCAAATCCAAAGTATAGTAATGAATAAAATTCTTTTATTGTTCGTCGTTGTTTCTATATTTAGTTTTGAAGCTCTAGCTCAAAACAAAGAACAATTGGAGAAGAAAAGAGAGCAACTTTTAGAAGAAATAAAATACACCCAAAACCTATTAAAATCTACAAAAGCTAATAAACAAATTTCCATTGCAGACTTAAATGCAATTAATAAGCAAATAGAACTTAGACAAAAATTAATAAACAATACACAAGCACAAGTAAACTTATTCAACAACCAAATAGTTGGGCAAAAAAATGTAGTAGAAAAAAAATCTGCGGAACTTGAACAACTTAAAAAAGAATACGCAGAAGCTGTTGCAAAAACATATCAATACAATAAATTTTCAAATAAACTATTATTCATTGCAGATGCAAAATCATTTTCTGAAGCATATAAAAGATTAAAATATTTGCAGAAATATGCACAAGCAAGAGAAAAACAAGCTGAGGAAATTGCTAATAAATCAAAAGAAATACAAGATAATATCAAACTTATCAATCAAAAAAAATTAGAGAAAGAAGCACTATTAAACAACCAAATAACAGAAAAAAGCGAACTCAATAAAACGCAGCAAATAAAAAATAAAATTGTCTTCGACTTAAAATTGGAAGAAAGTAATTTGCAGAAAAAATTAGCAAACAAAAAAGCAGAGGCAACGAAACTAAACAATCAAATTGCTGCAATAATAAAGAAAGAAATAGAAGAGGCCAAGAAGAAAGCTGCCGCAGAAGCTGCCGCAAAAAAAGCAGCCTTAGAAAAATCCAAATCAACAAGTACAACATCAAGCACAACAAAAGCACCAGTTGAAGTAACGACAACACCAGAGTACGATAAATTAACCAATAGTTTTTTAGGCAATAAAGGCAAACTTCCGTGGCCAGTTGATAAAGGTTTTATCTCAAAAAGTTTTGGAAAATACAACCATCCAGATTTGCCTGGCGTATTAATAGAAAACAATGGTGTAGATATAAGAACAGATCCAAATGCCACAGTAAGAACAATTTTTGAAGGTACTGTTGTTGGCATAATTAATAATCCAATATTCAAAAATGCTGTAATTGTAAGTCATGGTGAGTATTTTACAGTATACTCAAAATTAGAATCAGTAAGTGTAGCCAAAGGACAAAAACTAAGCACCAAACAATCTGTTGGAAAAGTATATACAGACACCGAAAATCAAACAGAAGTACACTTAGAAGTTTGGAAAGGCTCAGAAAAAATAAATCCAGCATTGTGGATTTATAAAAAATAATCATTTACTATCCATAGGATAAAATTCTTCGTACATCTTTTCTGCAAAGTCTGCACCAACGAGCTTTTTATAATTATATACAAAATCAATACCAAGCTCTTTCATGAGCAATTCTTGGTCAGGATAATTTACAATAACACCAACCTTATATGTTTTATGCTTAAGCTTTTTTATTTCATTAAATGTATTCAAATTAGATTGAAAATCACTCATGGCCAAAAGAACCATATCTATGTTAGAGAAATCAGTATTTTCCCAAAATGTAATATCAGTTGAGTCGCCCCAAACTACATTTCTATTTTTTCTTTTTAAATCTTTAATTGTATCATGACTATAATCCATTCCAATAACCTTATTGTTGCTCACATTTGACAAAAAATCTAATGCAGGCAAACCAACAGTACCCAAACCAATTACCAAATATTTTGCATTGTCTAAAGAAATTGGATTTTCATCAATTTTTTTATAAGGTGCTTTGATGTTTAATCTTGTAATCAATGGATTGATGTAATCATAAATTTGATGTACATATTGGTTAATTGGCGACGATAGTATGAAAGATACAGCAACAGCCAAAGCAATAGCAACCAACCATTCTTGTTGTATCAAGCCAAATTTAAGAGCTGTCATTCCAACAATTAACCCAAACTCACTATAGTTTGTCAAACTCACAGCACTCAAAAAAGAAGTTCTTCCTCTAATATTAAATCGAGTAATGATAAATACATAGAACAAACCTTTTAGTGGAGGAAATACCAAGAGAAAAATTGCAATTATTATAGCATTTATGGTAATATCACCAGACAAACCGATGCTCATAAAAAAGGCAACAAGAAAGAAGTCTTTGTATTCAAGCATTTTTTTATACAACTCTTTCGATTTTGGATGATTTACCAACAACATGCCCATGATTAATGCACCTAAATCTGGTTTTAGACCAACAATACTAAAACTTAAAGCACCAGCAACAAACGTTGCAAAGAAACCAAATATACTCAACAGTTCTCCATGTTCAGAATCATATAATAATTTATAAAGTATTTTTTTTATTAACCATAAATACAATGGCAATGCAAGCGCCCAAATGCTTGGCATTTTTTTATTTGATAAGGCTAAAAATATTACGGCAAAAATATCTTGTATGACTAAAATTCCGATAGCAATTTTACCATGGAAAGAACTGAGTTCGCCTCTATCTTCTAAAACTTTTACAACCAATACAGTACTTGAAAAACTAAGTGCAAATGCAATGATAATTGATGCTTCTAAGCTTAGACCAGCAAATTGTGATAACCCAACTGAGCTTAGCATAAATATCACGCACCAACAACTAATGTTGTCACCAACATATGTATAGTTGTAGTTGCCCAAACAACAGGCTTTACAAGCTCTTTAATTTTTACTTTCAAACCAATGGTAAACAATAACAACATGATGCCCAAATCAGACAACATATCAATTATAGTATTAAGATAGCTATCTGTTTGTCCTGTGTATTTGATAAAGAATCCAGCAAATAAAAAACCGATGAGTGGTGGTTGTTTTAGTCTTTTTGCTAACAAACCACTCAACAAAGCTATACTAACCCAAATTGCATCTACTTGCCAATTTGTTTCCATTCTTGCTGATTTTTACGATTTCTATGAAAATACAAAAAAATCTGCAAAAATATATTGCGAAAAGATTAATTTACTTCAAACATTTATAGATTATTATATCTGTGTTTTATTAAGATAAAGTTTGACACTTATCAATATATTGTATAATATTGTAATACAAAACTATTTCTATGAGAAAAAAGAATCTATTGTTTATATTTTTATTTGCAATGCTGTGTTTCGCTTGCAATAAAGAAGATAAGCAAAATTACGGAGCAAGCATTTCTCCAATTGAGCACGCAGTGAACACATCAAGTTCTATCGAATATACCAATCGTGGTAATTGGACAATTGCAACAAAGTTTGTTAGTAACAAAGATGGTAGAATTACACATCTTGGAGCAAGAATTGGAAAAGGTACTTATGTGGTTGCTCTTTGGGATTCAATAACGCAATCAGTTATAACTTCAACTTCAATAATAGTAAATGATTCTACAATATTTACATATAAGGACATTCCAGATATAGATATTAAAGCAAATACAAAATACCTTATTAGCATCAATACAAAAAGACAAGATGTAAATGCAACTGGATATTATGCTATATGTACTTACAATATATTTCCTGTAACACAAGGTAATATAACTATTTTATCACGTTATGAAAGACAGACAACCTCAGCGTTGTTGTTATTTCCAGCAGATAATGCTGAAATAGAATATGATTTTGTAGGCATTGCCTCTTTTAAATTTGAACCAAAACAATAAATTATAAAATATGAAAACAAAAGTTTTATTATTTGTAGCTACATTTGCAATATTGGCTACATTCTCATGTAAAAAAGAAGAATCAAAAGAAATAACGTACGGTGCAAGTATATCTCCAGTAGAAAATGTGGTCAATAATTTAGGCACAATATATTATTTTAGAGATGAGCCAACGACTTTTGGTATTAAATTTAAAAGTTCAAAAGATGGAAGAATCACACATTTAGGTATTAGATCTGGAAGCGGAACATACACTATTGCTCTTTGGGATTCATCAGCACAAAGTGTAATTACAGCAACATCAATAAAAGTTACAGACTCAACAGTATTTGCCTATAAAGATATTTTAGATATAGATATATTAGCTAATAAGGTGTATATTATAAGTATGGGCAACCAAATATCAGAAGGTGGCTCAGGAGCAAATGCGTACAAGAATTTAAGCGTAGATTATCGTTTTCCTTTTACTCAAGGAGATATTACTTTGCTAAGTTCTTGCTATAAATTTACAAACAATGCATTAACATTATTTCCTATTTCTACAGAAGCAACAGGAATAATTTATGGTTTTGCAGATATAAAATTCGAACCAAAAAAATAAAGGCAATTGATAGATTACCATATGGCAACTTTTGGGCTTGTCTTTTTATTTTTAATCATTATACAATATTGTAATCTACAAATTCATTTATCTTTATTCTAAAATATTAAAGAAATGAAGTTTGCTACAAAAGTAATTCACGCAGGAATAGAACCCGATTTGTCATCTGGTGCTATCATGACACCCATTTTTCAAACCTCAACCTATGTACAAGAAAGTGTAGGTGTACACAAAGGTTTTGAGTATGCTCGTACACAAAATCCTACGCGCAATGTATTGCAAAATCAATTAGCAGCATTGGAAAACGGCAATTTTGGAATTTGTTTTGCTAGTGGATTGGCAGCAACTGATGCTATTATCAAATTATTTAAAAGTGGCGATCATATAATATCTTGTAATGATTTATATGGTGGAACTTATCGTATTTTTAATAAAGTATATGGCAAAATGGGCATACAATCTACATTTGTAGATATGGGTAATGTACAAAATATTACAAATGCCATTACACCACAAACAAAACTAATTTGGATAGAAACGCCAACCAATCCAATGTTGAATATTGTAGATATTGAAGCTGTTTGCTCTATTGCTAAACAACATAATATTTTAGTCTGTGTAGATAATACTTTTGCATCACCGTTTTTGCAAACACCATTAGATTTAGGGGCTGATATTGTAATACATTCTGCTACCAAATATTTAGGTGGACATAGCGATGTAATACATGGTGCTATTGTTGTAAAAGATAAATCAATTGCTGATGAATTGTACTTTATACAAAATGCAAGTGGCGCTGTGCCTGGTCCACAAGATTGTTTCTTAGTACTTCGTGGTATTAAAACATTACACCTAAGAATGGAACGTGCTTGTGAAAATGCACAAAAAATTGCTGAGTTCTTATTAATACATCCAAAAGTAGAAAAAGTAAATTATCCTGGATTTTCTTCACATCCATCTCATGATATTGCTAAAAAACAAATGAAACGTTTTGGTGCAATGGTATCTTTCTCTTTGAAAGAAAATAGCATAGAAGCAGCCAACAAAGTGTTGTCTACAACTCAATTATTTGCATTGGCAGAAAGTTTGGGTGGCGTAGAAAGTTTAATCGGACATCCAGCAACGATGACGCATGCATCAATTCCATTAGAAGAAAGACAAAAAACTGGTGTTGTAGATTCTTTAATAAGATTAAGTGTTGGAATAGAAGATGCTGATGACTTAATTGAAGATTTGGCTAACGCATTAAAATAATGTTATAAACATTTGTGCATGTTTTAACATTCATTATGCATTAAAACAATTGACTATATGTGTTTTTTTATATAACTTAGAAGTATAAATTCTATGTTATGGTTCAATATATACAAATAGCTAAATACACAGCCTACTTAGGTCTGATATTTATATTGGCTTTACTTTGTAGTTAGGTAAATCGATTAATCGATTTTACTCATTTCTACTGAACGATTTAAGGCAGATTGCATACCTTCTTGAATTGTGTTGTCTAATTTTAATTGATTAAACTTGCTTATTGCTGCTTCTGTGGTGCCACCTTTTGATGCAACTCTGTTTATCCATTCAAGGCAAGATAAATTATTCGCTTTATATAAGGCAACTGCACCTTCAAAAGTTTGGGCAACCATGTTGCATGCTTCATCTTCAGAATAGCCAAATTGCTTTGCTTGTTCTATCATGGCGTTCATAAAATAAAAGACATAGGCTGGGCCACTGCCAGAAATTGCTGTAATGCTATGTAGTTCACTTTCTTCTTTTAGTTGAATGGCTAATCCAGTGCATTCAATTAATTTCTTAATCTCGACGGCTTTTTCGGCATCGATACTTTTATCAGCATAAAATCCTGTAACTCCAATTCCAAGCTGACAAGGTAAGTTTGGCATACATCGAACAATCTTTGTTGTACCTAATTGCTGGCTAATGGTTTCAATGGTAATGCCTGCCATAATTGATAAAATAATTTGATTTGGCTGTATATATTCTCTTAGATTAGAATAAACAATATGCGCATCTTGAGGTTTTGTAGCTAAAATAATAACATCTTGTTTTGGTACAAAATCTCCAAAATCAGGATAAATATTTGTAATATTTAATTCTTTTAATGGATTTTGTTGCTTTTCGTTTTTTTCTATAACTGAAACTTGGTTTGGATTTAAAAATGCATCTTTTAGAAAACTTTCAATAAAAGCTTTGCCCATATTTCCTGCACCAATAATTAATACCTTCATGTGTCTATCTATTTAAAATTAAATTGTCAATTAATCTAATATTTCCAACTTTTGCAGCGATTAATGTAGTAATTGGAATGTTTTCTTGATATTCTTTAATATTTTCAAGCGTTTTCCCATCCACAATTACTAAATATTCTACCTGAATTAATGATTCTTCATTTAATTTCTGAATATTGTTATCTATTAATGTTTCAATGTTTTCTCTAGCATATTTGTCTTGTATATCTTTCAATGCTTGATATAAATTTACAGCCACACTTCTTTCTGCACTACTCAATCTCATATTGCGAGAACTCATAGCCAATCCGTCTTTTTCTCTCATTGTTTCGCAAATAATTATATTAGTTTTGATATTAAAAACATCTATCAACCTTTGAATGACCATACATTGTTGATAGTCTTTTTGTCCAAGGAATAAAAAATCTGGTTGTACAATTTCTAGTAATTTCTTTACAACTTGTACTACGCCTTCGTAATGTCCTGGTCGTTTTTCGGCTTCTAATGTAGTACCTAAGAAACCTAAATCTATTTTTGGTTTTTCTTCATCAACACCATTAGGATATATTTCTTCTACATTTGGCACATAAACAATATCACAAGATGCTTCCAAAAGCATTTCCAAGTCTTTATCTATTTGAATTGGATATTTGTTAAAGTCGTTAATATCATTAAACTGTGTTGGGTTAACAAATATACTTGCAATTGTAATATTGCATCTTTGCTTGGACTGTTTGATGAGTGATATATGCCCATCGTGCAGTGCGCCCATTGTTGGTACAAATCCTATTGTATGGTTTATATCCAAGTTAAGTTCTTGAATATAACGCCTAAGTGCTATTTTGTCTTGAAATACTTTCACAATAAAAAAATAAGCAATATTAACACATTAAATTCGTACCTTTGCGAAGTAATATATAAAATTTTATAAAAAAAGAAAGGTAGCGCATGGAAACAAAGAGATTATTATTTGTAGCACAGGAGATGGATCCATATCTAGCTATCACAGAAATGGCTAATTTGGTAAAAAAATTAGCACCAATTTCTAATGATAATGGATGGGAAGTAAGAGTGTTGATGCCTCGCTTTGGTGTTGTAAACGAACGAAGAAATAGATTGCACGAAGTAGTTAGACTAAGTGGAATTAATATCATTATTGATGACTTAGATTACCCATTAATCATAAAAGTTGCGTCACTGCCTGGCACAAGAATTCAAGTGTATTTTTTAGATAATGAAGAATTCTTTAAAAGAAAAGCAGTTTTTAGAGATGAAGATGAGAAGTTTTTTGATGATAACGGCGAAAGAATGATTTTTTTCTGCAAAAGTTTGATAGAAACTGTTCGTAAATTTGGATGGACACCAAATATCATTCATTGTCATGGTTGGTTCACCAGTTTGATTCCTTTATACCTAAAAACACATTACGCTAAAGATCCAATATTTGCCAATAGCAAAATTGTTTATTCTTTGTACGAGCAAGAGTTTAAAGAGAAATTCAATAAAAAACTGCTAAAGAAGGCAAAAATATCTGATTTGGTAAAAGAAAAAGATATAGAACTTTTAGAAGGATTAAATAATGATGCACTAAATAAAATTGGCATAAAATATGCACATGCAGTCACTGTTGGTTCAGATCAAATAAAAGATGTTGCAGAATTAAAAAAACTAGCAGGTAAAAAACCATTTCTAAACTATCAAGAAGAAGTAGATGTACAATTAAACTACTTAGATTTTTTTAATAAACTAATTGAATAATAACTAATAAATGAATAAATATTTTCTTTTATTTCCTATGGTTTTCCTTTTAATTTTTTCATGTAAAAAAGCAGAAAACATAGGGCAAGATTTACTTCCAGATGAAGATTTCCTAAATTTTAATTATACAGATACCTTTGTTGTTTCAACAAAAACAGTAGCAGACGAACCATCAAGAACTGATAAACTCACAGGATTGTATCTTGGTACATTAAATAGTACAAAAATGGGAAAAAGCACAGCTAAAATAATGTTTGAGCTGTCAAACCCACTTAGCTTACCAGCAGATAGTTTAGCGCCATTTACTATAGATTCTGCTGTATTGTTCCTAAAATACATTGTATTTTATGGTGATACACTACAAGCAAATGATTATGTAGTAAAGAAATTAAATGCAAATATTGCTGATGACCAAATATACAACTCAAACCAAACAGGTATTTTTGGCACAACAGAAATTGGAAGAGCAAACAACCTAACACTGAATCCAACACAAGAAGTACGTACATATCTTACAGATTCTACTGGAACACAGTCAGTAATTAGAATTCCAATGAATACATCTTTTGCACAAGAATTTGTAAATAAAATAGGCTCAGCAGATAGTGTCTTACATACGTTCACAAAGTTTGATGCATATTTCAGAGGAATTGAAGTATCTATTGAGAATGCAAGTGCAAATACAATGGCTTTGATTAATCTAAATAGTTTAGCAACTAAGTTTTCAATCTTTTATAGAGACGTAAATGGTACAGCAAGAGAATTAACTTTTCCAGCAAGATTATTCACAGTTTCAAGTAGCTTACAGGCATCATCTATTAATAATTTTGAATACACAAATAGTACAACTACACAAGATGCGATAAACTCTACAAATCAAACAGATAGTGTAAATTACATCATCGGACAGTCAGGCACATTAAACAAAATCACATTACCAGATATTTCTACATTCCAAAATGCGGCATTCAATAGAGCAGAACTATTAGTAACTCAATTAGAATCTAATATAGACACATCACAAAACCCTACAACATTATATTTAATTTATAAAGATAATTCTGGAGAATGGCAGAGTGGAGCAATTGGCTCAAGAGATTCAGTATTAATTAATAGCTTGGGACAAAAAGTAGCGAGATATTCATTTAATATCACAAAACTATTAAATGATATGAATTTGAATAGAATCACAACAAGAGAAGTATACTTGTCTAATCACTATGCACCAATTACACAAGTATCAACATTAAATTCATTATTATCAGTTGGCGGATTTCCACCAACAAGAATTATAGTTGGAGGTAGTAATAGTTCAGATCCTTTATTAAAAACAAAGCTTAGATTATATTATTCTAAGAAATAATTTTGTATTTTCATTTCACAAAAAGTACAAGGAGAAAAATATGTGTGGAATTATTGGATATATAGGAAAAAAACAAGCATTTCCCATCATTATTAATGGGCTAAAAAGACTTGAATATAGAGGTTATGATAGCTCAGGTGTTGCGCTTTTAAGTGAAAACTCAGATATTAAAGTGTATAAGAAAAAAGGCAAAGTTATAGAAATGGAAACTTATGCCAAACAAAATGATACACAAGGAAATATAGGTATTGGACACACAAGATGGGCAACACATGGCGAAGCAAATGATGTAAACGCACATCCACATCTAAATGAAAACAAAGACATTGCCATCATACACAATGGAATAATTGAAAACTATAACTCATTAAAAGTTGCGTTACAAGGAAGAGGTTACCATTTTGCATCTCAAACAGATACCGAAGTTCTTGTACATTTGATAGATGATATTATAAAAAACACAGGCGCTGATTTGGCAGAAGCAGTAAGGCTTGCACTAAATGAAGTTATTGGAGCATACGCAATTGTTGTAGTCTCAAAAAGAGAACCCAATAAATTAGTTGTTGCAAAATTGAGTAGTCCTATGGTTGTTGGTTTTGGCGATGGAGAAGTTTTTGTGGCTTCAGATGGTTCACCATTAATAGAACACACCAAAAGAGTAACATACTTAGAAGATGGACAAATGGCTGTTTTACATCTTGATGGAAACATAGATATAAAAAATATAAAAGACAATACATCACATATTCCATATATAGATGAATTAGAATTAAGCCTTGAAGCAATAGAAAAAGGTGGTTTTGAATATTTCATGATGAAGGAAATACACGAACAACCACAAGCAATACTTAATAGTATTCGTGGAAGAATGAGTGTACCACAATTAGAAGTAAATTTGGGTGGAATTAGCCAGTACGAAAATATTTTTAAACAAGCAGAAAGAATAATTATTGTAGCATGTGGCACATCTTGGCACAGTGGATTGATTGGAGAATATTTAATTGAAGAATTTGCACGTACAAATGTAGAAGTAGAATATGCAAGCGAATTTAGATACAGAAATCCAGTAATTAGCGAACGAGATATTGTTATTGCAATTTCTCAATCTGGAGAAACTGCAGATACAAAAGCAGCATTAGAATTGGCAAAACAAAAAGGCGCATTTACATTTGGCATTTGTAATGTAGTTGGCTCAAATATTGCACGTATGACAGATGCTGGAGCATACACACATGCGGGACCAGAAATTGGCGTAGCATCTACAAAAGCATTTTCTACACAAGTAAGTATTTTAATATTAATAGCAATTAAATTAGCAAAAATAAAAGGTACTATTTCTAATACATTGTTGAATGAATTGCTATCAGAATTGGAAACATTACCTTCAAAAATTGAAGAAATATTAAAAAGTAATGACTACATCAGTGAAATTGCAGAAACGTTTAAAGATGTATCAAATTTTTTATATTTAGGAAGAGGATACAATTTTCCAGTAGCATTAGAAGGCGCATTAAAACTAAAAGAAATATCTTACATACATGCAGAAGGATATCCAGCAGCAGAAATGAAACATGGGCCAATTGCATTGATTGATGAAAATATGCCAGTGGTTGTTTTAGCACCAAACTCACAATATTACGAGAAGGTATTGTCAAATGTGGAAGAAGTAAAAACAAGAAAAGGAAGGATAATTGCAGTTGTAACCAAAGGCGATACAGATATGAAACATTTGGCAGAATATATTATTGAAGTTCCAAATACTGTAGAAGCGCTTTCACCAATACTTACGGTTGTTCCTTTGCAATTGTTAGCATATCATATTGCTGTAATGAGAGGTTGTGATGTAGACCAACCAAGAAATCTTGCAAAAAGTGTAACTGTTGAATAAATATCAAAAAATACTCAAGTATACAATATTTGTAGGCATTGCATTATTTGTCTTTTCGTTAGTTTTACAATTTACAAACCCAAAAGCTGAAGATAATTTACCTGCAGGTTTTAGCACACCAATTATTGCATTTGAATTTATTCAAACTAAAGAGCAAGTTATTGCCTTTTTCAAAGTGGAAGATGTAGAAAAATATATGCATAACATGCATTTAGGTAATAAAATTGACTATATTTTCATGATTACATATAGTGTATTCTTGTTTTTAATAGCCAATTATTTATATACAAAATCAAAGGCAAGAATACTAATATTAGCAATGATTTTAGCACCATTAGCTTGTTTGTTTGATGCATTAGAAAATTTCCAAATTTATAATATTATTAAAGACATACACGCAAATTTAGACATTTTACTTTCAGATTTAAGATTATATACTTGGTTAAAATGGGGTTCTTTAGCAATCATTTTTACAATTTTTGGCATGTCTTATCTAAAAAATAGAAACAAATGGTTTGCTTTAATAGCAATCGTTCCAATTTGCATTATGCCAATTGCTATTTTTAGTTACAATACCATCAATGAAGTTTTTTCATTTAGCATAATCCTAAACTTTCTTGTGGCATTTATCTTTGTTGTACTAGAATATAGAAAAGCATTATTAGAAACTAAATAAGTAATTTATTTTCAATGCCCATTCCAAACAAAGCATAGTCAAAACGAACTGGGTCTTTTGCATCAATTTTCTTCAAGTTATCTGTTAATTCTACCACAGTCTTCCAATCTCTTTGTTTTCTCTCAATTAAACCCAATGCACGTGCGTGGCGTTCAACATGTACATCCAATGGAATAAATAATTGATGCGGTTTTATCTTATTCCAAATTCCAAAATCAACACCACACTTGTCTTTTCTTACCATCCAACGCAAATACATATTTATTCTTTTGCAAGTAGAATTATTAATGGGTGATGAAATATGCTTTTTTGTTCTATTAGGAAAATCAGGCAACGAAAAAAACGCTTGCTGAAATTGAACCAAACCATTTTCAAGATTATCATTTACAAACAAATTTTCTAATGAGTCGTTTTTTCTATAATATTGATTGAAGAAATGAATACAATACAATAAATCAGTACTATTAAAAGTACGATGTACAAAATCTTGAAATCTAATTAAATCTTTTTCTTTATGGTTTAATATAAAATCATGAGGTGCATTGTCCATCAATTCTACAATTCTATTTGCATTTTTGATGATAGTTTTTCGCAAGCCCCAAGCCAAAATTGCCGCAAAAAAACCAGCAATTTCTATATCTTGTTTCTTAGAAAAACGATGTGGCACAGAGATAGGGTCATCTACAATAAAATCTATGCAATTGTATTTACGATAATAAAAATCAAGTAGTTTTATATTTGATGGTTTAGGCATATATTTTGGCATTTATGATATATATCATCAAACGAAAGACTAAAATAATATTTTAATATCAAAAGCTTATGTATTTTTGTCATTCAATCTTGTAGTATGAATTTTTTAAATAATAAAACTAATTTTGAATTAATTGAATTTGGCAAACAAAATCATGATGCATACGTAAATGCAAATCCATTTCCAAGTGGCTATTATGATAATTTATTTAATCCAGAATTATTAAGAGAAATTATAGCAGAATTTCCAGAAATTGGAAAAGCAAAAGAAGATATTCATTATGAAAACCCAAATGAACAAAAATTTGCAACCAAAGGCGAGAATAGATTTTACCAAAACCAAAGAATTTATTCATTATCTAAATTCTCAACCATTCTTAGAGTTTTTGCAACAACTTACAGGCATCAAAGAAACATTAATTCCTGATCCATACTTGGAAGGTGGAGGTTTCCATCAAATAAAACCTGGAGGTTTCTTAAAGATGCATGTTGATTTTCACAAACATAAATTGACAAACTTAGATAGAAGATTAAATATTTTAGTTTATCTAAACGAAGATTGGAAAGAAGAATATGGCGGACATTTTGAGCTTTGGGAAAAGATATGAGCAAATGCGTAACCAAAATATTACCATCATTCAATCGTTTGGCAATGTTTTCTACCACAGATTATTCTTGGCATGGTTTGCCAGATCCACTTACTTGCCCACCAGACAGAAGTAGACGTTCTATAGCATTATATTATTATACTAATGGCAGACCAGAAGGCGAAGTAAATGCAGGCGACAAATCAAGAATTACAACCACATTTGCAACCAGAAAAGGACAAGACAACTCATCTATGAAATTTTTTAATGGCTTGGTTAATTTTGCTAATGATATACTTCCACCATTTTTAGTTAGATTTATAAAAAAATTTAGAAATACCTAATATCACAAACCAACTATTCTATCTATATGGAAATAATACAACAATGTTATTGTTGCAAGAGCAATAATTTTAAAACATACACAAAAGCAAAAGACAACTACGCAAACGAAGTATTTTCTATACAACAGTGCGAGAGTTGTGGTTTTGTGTTTACCAATCCAAGACCAGAAATTCAAGATATAGGAAAATATTATAACGCTGCAGGTTATTTATCGCACCAAAGCCACAGCAAAGGCTTTGTACAAAGTATATATAGATACGCAAGAAATTATATGAAGAAAAAGAAACTATCTTTAATTCAAAATGAGATAGGCAAAAAAGATAATTTCACGTTATTAGATTTTGGTTGCGGCACAGGCGATTTTCTATCATTTATCAAAGAAAATAATATACAAGCAGAAGGCATAGAACCAGACGAACATGCAAGAAGTGTAGCAAAAAACATCAATAAATTAGACGTTTTTTCTTTAGAAGATATGAATACAATAACTAATGACAAATATGATGTTATTACACTCTGGCACGTTTTAGAACATGTATATAATCTACACGAACAGATAGATTACTTCCACAAATGGCTAAAACCAAATGGAAAACTAATCATTGCAGTACCCAATATTGAAAGTTATGATGCTAAGAAATATCAACAACATTGGGATGGTTTAGATGTACCAAGACATATTTATCATTTTTCTCCTAAAAATATTGCTCAAATTTTAGGCAACCAACAATTTGTATTGCAAGGTACACATCCATTGTTTTTAGATGCCTATTATGTGTCTATGCGTAGCGAATGGCATCATGGCACAAATAGACTTTTAGCTTACATAAAAGCAGTTTTTGTTGGATTTAATAGTAATCAAAAAGCAAAAAAAGACGGAAATTATAGTAGCTTGATTTACATTTTTGGTAAAAAATAAAAAGAGCTAAGTAAAACTTAACTCTTTTTAAGTAGGCCGATAAGGATTCGAACCTTAACTAAAGGCACCAAAAACCTCTGTGCTACCGTTACACCATCAGCCTAATTGGTGTGCAAATTTATAAAAAATTCTAAATATCTAAAACTTATTTTTAGAAATAATCTTTTTTTAAAACTGCAAACAAAGTTAAAAAGCATTAATTATAATGTAGAACAATAATTTTGTAGAAAAAAATTTATATTATTGACACAAAAAAAATAAAATGAAAAGATTATGTATTTTAATTGTGAGTGTATTTGTTTTGTTTGCTTGTACGCAAGATCCAAAAATTGATTTTGTAAAAGCAGCACAAACAGAAATAGGCAACCTAAAAAAAGAAAGTGCAAATTTTTCAACTGTTCTAGACTTTATTAATTTATCTGAAGAAGAATTTGACTTTAAAGATGTTGTATTAGATTTTAAAATTGATGGCAAAGAAATAGGAACAATATTCTTAGAGAAAGCAAAAAAAATAAAAACACACTCTGAGTTTAATATTCCAATTAAATATAACTACGAAACTAAGCATGTATTAGATCCAGATGAAGAGCCAGAACATTTATACTTAATAGAACTATCTGGAAAAATGACATTGAAAGATAAAAGTGGCAAAGAAATTGTAGTACCTATCAAGCATAAAGAAAGCTACGAATACAAAACCAACAAAGAAGAAAGAAGAGATAATAGACAAGAAAAGAAAGAAGAAAAAGAAAAAAGAAAAGAAGAACGCAAAAAAGAAAAAAACAACGATTAAAAAATGCAATCAATTATAAAATACACAATCATTCTATTTTTTTTTACAGTAAGCATATGTACTATAGCTAAAGAAGAAGTAAAAGAACCATATTTAGTACGTACAAAAGACTTTAGTGTAATAGATTTCGGGCTAAAGCAAGTAGATTTAGGACTTACAGCTGTAATTTTTAATCCAATTAAAGCAAAGGCCAAAATTGATGAAATAGTTATCGATGTATTTGTTGAAGATAAAAAACTGGGCACAATTTTAGAAGTACCAGAAGTTGTAAAAGTACCCAAAAATGACACATTTGATTTGCCATTAAAAATTGCAGTAAAAACAGGACCGACATTAGGAAAATTTGCCACAGAATCAGCAAGATTAGCATTAGGCAAATCAGTAAAAGTACAATACAAAGGTTACATAAAAATAATTGCCATAGGTTTTATTCCAATAAAGGTAAAAATTGACGAAACTGAGTATTTTACAAAAAATGATATATTCAAAACGCCACCAAAAAAACCAATTGATACAATAACCATCAAGAAAGCACCAAAGAGCATAGAATAACACAATAGTATAGTTATTAAAATATAAATTATAGAAATGACTATAGATTTTTTATTAGCTTTGCAAACAATATGTTTAAATCACTCAAAGCAATAGTTGCTTGCAAATGCCCAAAATGTAAAGAAGGAAATCTGTTTGTCAATCCAAATCCATATGTATTTAAAGATTTAGATAAGATGTATGACAATTGCCCAAAATGCAATTTTGACTTACGCAATGAAACAGGATTTTATTGGTTTTCAATGTACATTAGTTATATACTTAGTACAGCCATTACCATAGCAAATTTTGTTGTTTTCGGATTGTTATTTGGCTTTCTAGAGCATATAGTTACCTTTATTATTATAAATGCAATTATTCTAATCATACTATTGCCATTTATTTTTAGATGGTCTAGAATTTTAAGCATATATCTCACACTTAAAGTGGATAAAAATTAGAATATCTTTTTAGATTTGTGTAGTGCAACTTAGTTTCTCAGAAAAAGAATCAAAAATATTACGCGTAATAGCTAAAGCAGCTAAAAACTTAGGTGTTGAAGCATTTGCAGTAGGTGGTTTTGTAAGAGACAAATTACTCAATAAAGAATGTAAAGACTTAGACATTGTTTGCCTTGGCAATGGAATAGATTTAGCACATGAAGTGTCTAATTTATTAGATACCAAACCCAAAGTTTCATTTTTTAAGAATTTTGGTACAGCACAATTCAAATACCATGATTTAGATATAGAATTTGTTGGCGCTAGAAAAGAATCTTATAGAAACGATAGCAGAAAACCAATAGTAGAAGATGGCACACTAGAAGAAGACCAACTTAGAAGAGATTTTACAATAAATGCACTAGCAATCTATCTTTCAGAAGAAAAATTTGGCAAAATATTAGATTCATTTAATGGCTTAGAAGATTTAGAAAACAAAATAATTAGAACACCAACAGATGCAAATATCACATTCAATGATGATCCTTTGCGCATGATGCGTGCCATACGTTTTGCTACACAACTAAATTTTAGAATAGAAGAAAAAACATACCAAGCCATAGAACCATTAGCAAATAGATTATCAATTATTTCGCAAGAAAGAATAACAGATGAGCTAAATAAAATTATAAAAGCAAAACAACCATCAATTGGCTTTAAAATGTTGTATAATACCAAATTACTACATCAGTTTTTTCCAGATATGGTCAAATTGCAAGGCGTTTCATTACAAGATAACTATGGCCATAAAGATAATTTCTACCACACATTAAAAGTATTAGACAATATATCAGAATATACAAATAATTTGTGGTTGCGTTGGGCAGCTATCTTGCATGATATTGGTAAGCCAGCAACACAAAAATTTGAACAAGGTCATGGCTGGACATTTCATAACCACGAATATATTGGCATGAAGATGGTGCCTAAAATATTTGCAAAATTAAAATTGCCTTTAGATGAGAAAATGAAATATGTGCAGAAATTAGTATTACTACATCTTAGACCAATTTCTCTAACAAAAGATAATATCACAGACTCAGCAATTCGTCGTATAATATTTGATGCCAATGAAGATTTAGAAGATTTACTTATATTGTGTAATGCAGATATTACATCAAAAAACGAAAAAAAAGTAGCAAAGTATAAAGAAAACCTAGAACTAGTAAAAAAGAGAATAGCAGAAGTAGAAGAAAGAGATAAAATAAGAAACTGGCAACCACCAATCGATGGATTGCTTATTATGCAAACATTTAACTTAAAACCAAGTAGAGAAGTAGGCATCATTAAAGAACATATAAAAGATGCAATATTAGATGGCATTATTCCAAACGATTTTGATGCAGCATTTCAACTAATGATACAAAAAGCAAAAGAAATTGGTTTATAAGCTATAATATATTACAACAAATAAGTATTTTTGGAAACAACAATTTAAATAAAGAAAAAATAATTCTATTTTATATATAAATAGAATATTATGTTATCTTTACATACAATACCACACACAAAACTAAAACATGTTAAAAATAGACAACAAACAAGACTCAAACAATCAAATCATTCTGTTTGATATCAACAGAAAGGAAAGTCTAGAATTCTTAGAAAAAGAAGAACAACAACTAGTACAAGCAAAACTAGATAAAAACATACATACAATACATTTCCAAATACACCATATACAATACATACTTTATGGTTTTAAGATAGAAGGCGATGCTAATGAGGCAAAAGAAAAACTTAGAATAGACGCACATAAAATATACAATTACCTAAGTACAGCAAAAGAAAACAGCGCATCATTAAATATTTTAGACAAATTAGATAATAAATATATCATTGCATTCCTCGAAGGATTTTTATTATCTCAATATCAATTTGATAAATACAAAAAACAAAAAGCAGAAATATTTACATTATACATTCCAAACAATTTACTTCCAAAACAAAGCCTAACAGAAATCAATAGCATTGTAGATGCAGTAAAGATTACAAAAAATCTAATCAACGAACCACAAAATTTCTTAAGTACATTACAATATACAACAGAAATAAAAAATATATTCAAAGGCACTACTGTAAAACACACATTTTGGAATCAAGCTAAGATAGAAAAAGAAAAAATGGGCGGAATATTGGCAGTAAACCAAGGCAGCCAAAACACAGCATTCTTCCACCAATTAGAATATAAACCACAAAACGCACAAAACAAACAACCAATAGTTTTGGTAGGCAAAGGCGTAATGTACGATACAGGTGGCTTATCAATAAAAACAACAACCAATAGCATGGATTTAATGAAATGCGACATGGCTGGCTCAGCAACTGTGATTGGTGCCATGCACGCAATTTCAAAAATGAATTTGCCATTTCATATTATTGGATTAATACCATCAGTAGAAAATAAAATAAACTCAAATGCAGTTTGTCCAGGAGACATAATTACTATGTACGATGGCACAACAGTAGAAGTAATGAATACTGACGCAGAAGGAAGATTAATTCTAGCAGATGCACTACACTATGCCAAAAGTCTAAATCCAGAATTGGTAATTGACCTAGCAACACTAACAGGCGCAGCCATTCGTTCTGTAGGAAGAGAAGCAGCATTAATAATGAGCAATGCAGATAAAAAAACCAATAAAAAACTAGAAAAATCAGGACTAAAAACAGCCGAAAAATTAATATTTTTTCCACTTTGGAAAGAATACAAAGACTATCTAAAATCTGATATTGCAGACATAAAAAATATTGGAGGCGTAGATGCAGGAAGCATAACAGCAGCAAAATTCCTAGAACACTTTACAAACTATCCTTGGGCTCATATAGATTTATCGCCAGCATACGTTACTTCAAACTATAATTATAGAGGAAGATTCGCAACTGCCTTTGGTGTTAGATTATTGTGTAAATTTGTAAAGAATTTATCGAAGGAGAAAAAAAATATTAAAGAAAAAAATACACCAAAAAATGTCCAACCAAAAACAAGAAAAAATAAAAGTAGGAATAACACTAGGTGATGCAGCTGGAATTGGTCCAGAAATAATAATGAAAACATTTAGTGATGATAGATTATTTAAACATTTTACACCTATTGTTTTCGGAAATCCAAGAATATTTTCATTCTACAAAAAAGTTATTGAGATAGATAAATTCCAATATTCAACAGTAAAAAACTATCAAAACCTAAGCAACAACTCTTTAAATATATTTCCAGTATGGAATGAAGAGTTTGCAATAAATATTGGAGAACCAAATAAAGAAACAGGAAAGTACGCATTCTTATCATTAAAAGCAACCTGCGAAGCATTAGAAAAAAATGAAATTGATGTGTTGGTTACAGCACCAATCAATAAAGATGTAATACATTCTGATGAATTTCCATTTGCAGGACATACAGAATATTTACAAGCATTTTTTAGTGCAAAAGATAGTTTAATGTTTTTAGTAACGGATGAAATAAAAATTGGATTAGTAACAAACCATGTTGCAATCCATGATGTTGCAAAAAACATTTCAAAAGATAAAATCATTAGAAAGATAAGTCTAATGCACCAAACCTTGCAAGAAGATTTTAATATAGATAAACCTAAAATCGCAGTATTAGCATTAAATCCATACGCTGGAGACAATGGCGTAATAGGCAACGAAGAAAAAGATATCATCTATCCTGCAATTCAAGAAGCAAAGAATATGAATATCTTGGCATTTGGACCATACGCAGCTGATGGATTTTTCGCTTCAGACAATTATAAAAATTTTGATGGAATACTAGCAATGTATCATGATCAAGGCTTAATACCATTCAAATACATAGCAAGAGAAGATGGCATCAATTTCACAGCAGGATTAAACATCATTCGTACTTCTCCAGACCACGGAACAGCAGAAAACATTGCAGGAAAAGGCATTGCAGAAGAAGCATCATTTAGAAATGCAATTTATAAAGCAATTGATATATACAACAATAGAATCAATCACTTTGAGATGCGTAGCAATCCATTAGAAAAAATTGCACAGTTTAAAGAAGAAAGATAGCAAACAACCTAAACCATAGCAGTTGAACACAGATTTTCCTAAATATTATTTAGCCAATGGAAAATTGTTGCTTACCTCAGAATATTTTGTCTTAGATGGTGCAAAAGCATTAGCAGTACCAACAAAATTTTACCAAGAAATGCAATGTTTTAAAATCTGAAAACGAAGGCATATTTTGGGAAAGTTTAGATGAAAATAATGAAGTTTGGTTTTCATGTCAGATGTCTAAAAACATTGAATTATCAATATATTCAGACAAAAACATAGCTGAAACATTATTAAAAATTATACACTTAGCAATAAATAACGACAAAACCATTGATTTTAATAATCTTCATGTAAGAACAAAGACAAATTTTAATAGAAATTTTGGATTAGGCACAAGCTCAACACTCATCAGTTTGATAGCACAATGGACTAACGCAAATCCATACTTTTTGTTAGAAAATTCATTTGGTGGCTCAGGTTATGATATTGCATGCGCAACATCAAAAAATGCAATTCTCTATCAAATTCAAAATGAAAATAGAAATATTGAACACACACATTTTTCACCACCATTTCAAGAAAACATTTATTTTATTTACTTAGAAAATAAACAAAATTCAAGAGAAGGTATACAATATTATAAATCTATCAATCAAATAAATAAACAAAATACAATTGAACAACTAAATGATATTACTAATAAAATTATAAAATGTAATAATATTTATGAATTTAATACATTGATAGAAAAACATGAACAATTAATATCTAGCCAGTTGCACATGAGCCCAATAAAAGCTACATTATTTAGTGATTTTTCAGGAAGCATAAAATCATTGGGCGCATGGGGCGGAGATTTTATTATGGCATGTAGTGATAAAGGTGCAGCGTATATTCAACAATATTTTAAAGAAAAAAAATACAATAACATAATATCTTTTAACGACATGGTGTTAGATTAATTGCTTATATTGCGTGGTTTCAATTTTTGAGTAGAAATAACTAAACACGTAAGCACAATACATCTATGGATATTACAGAGACAAAAGAAATCGCCAAAGTTCAAAAAAAATTATACCCATATCAAGAAATATATATTGAAAGGATACTTGGTGCATTGCTTCATAATGAGCGACGCGACAACTTAGTTTTTCAACTACCAACTGGTGGAGGAAAAACAGTTATATTTTCTGAGATAACAAGAAAATACATTGAGGCTACAGGAAAAAAAGTATTAATACTCACGCACAGAATAGAACTACTAAAACAAACAGCAAGAGCATTAGAAGAAGCCAATGTACACTGCAAACTTATTACAAGCGAAATAGATAGTGTCGAAGACCAAGAAGGTTATATGTGTTTCTTAGCAATGGTAGAAACGCTGAACAATAGACTAAAAGAAGATGAAGAATTTTTAAAAGAAATAGATTTAGTAATTGTTGACGAGGCGCATTACAATTCTTTTAGGAAGATTTTTAAATATTTTGAGAATACAATGATATTTGGTGTTACGGCAACACCATTAAGTTCAAATATTCATTTTCCATTAAGACACAATTACAAAAAACTAATTGTTGGAGATTCTATTAATGATTTAATTAGTAACGGATTTTTGAGTGATGCCAAAACATACACATATGATGTACATTTAGGTGGATTAAAAGTAGGAATTGATGGCGATTACACAGTCAACTCATTAGACAGAATCTACATGGGTTTTGATATGCACCAAATACTACTGAATGCTTACAACGAAAAAACAAAAGGCAAAAAAACATTGATTTTTAATAGCTCAATAGCAACATCAAAATCTGTAGAAAATTTCTTTAAATTACATCAAATTCCAATTAGGCATTTAGATAGTACAAGCAACAAGCAAGACAGAAAAGAAGTACTACAATGGCTGAAAGAAACACCAGATGCAATTGTAACAAGTGTTGGTATATTAACTACAGGATTTGATGAGCCAACAGTAGAAACAATTATTCTAAATAGAGCAACACGTTCACTTACATTGTACCATCAAATGATAGGACGAGGAAGTAGAAGATTACCCAACAAAAGTGAATTTACAATCATAGATTTAGGTAATAATGCAAAAAGATTAGGACTATGGCAAGACCATATTGATTGGCAAGATGTTTTTGTTAATCCAGATAGATTTTTAGAACATCTATTTGATAGAGAACAAAAAATGGAAAAAGGATTGATGTACACATTATCACAAGAGATAATGGACAAATTTCCCAATACAGAAGACTTTTATTTTGATATAGAAAAAGAATACCAAAAATTATACTTAAAAGGACAAAAAACACTACAAGTATTAGATATTTCTATACAAAACCATTACGAAAGAATAAAAGAAAACTGCACCAATTATTTAGATGCAGTAGAGTTGATTAATATTTTACAAGATGAAATAAAATATAGATTGAATGTATATATTAATTGTTTATCAAAAGCAACCAAAAATTACTTCAATTATCTTTTAGAAGAATATAACACTAAACTGCACAAATTACTCAAAGAGAATTTGCCGTTTAGTGATTAATATTAAAAGAAATTAGAAATTGCTAATTATAGCATCTCCAAATTCAGAACATTTAAGTAAAGTTGCATTCTCCATCAAACGATGGAAATCATAAGTAACAGTCTTGTTTTTTATTGCTTGCTCTAAGCCTTTTACAATTAAGTTTGCTGCTTCATTCCAACCAATATATTCCAACAACATTACACCACTCAATATTACAGAACTTGGGTTTACTTTGTCTTGGTTTGCATATTTTGGCGCAGTACCATGCGTTGCTTCAAAAATAGCCATTCCAGTGATATAATTAATATTTGCACCTGGTGCAATACCAATACCACCAACCAACGCAGCCAATGCATCAGAAATATAATCACCATTTAAGTTTAGAGTAGCCACAACATCATATTCTTCAGGTCTTAGAATGATTTGTTGTAAGAAATTATCTGCAATGGCATCTTTTACTATAATTTTTCCTTCTGCAACAGCTTTTTTCATAGCATCATTTGCTTCTTCTACGCCATCTTCAACAGCAATTCTATCATATTGTGTCCAAGTAAATACTTTGTCTGCAAACTCTCTTTCTGCTAATTGATAGCCCCATTCCTTAAATTTACCTTCTGTAAATTTCATAATATTTCCTTTGTGTACAAGTGTAACAGATTTTCTATTATGCTTCACAGCATGTTCTAATGCAGCTCTGATTAATCTTTCTGAGCCTTCTTTAGAAACTGGTTTAATACCAATAGATGATGTTTCTGGGAAACGAATTTTATCTGTTACATTCAGTTCGTTTCTTAAGAAACTAATAATTTTTTTAGCATCATCAGTACCTTCTAGCCATTCTATACCAGCATAAATATCTTCAGTATTTTCTCTGAAAATAATAATATCTACTTTTTCAGGCACTTTAAAATTAGTTGGTACACCTTCAAAATATCTAACAGGACGAACACATGCATATAAATCTAATATTTGTCTTAAAGCCACATTTAATGAACGAATACCACCACCAACTGGCGTTGTTAATGGTCCTTTTATTGCAATTAAATGTTCTTGTATTGTCGTTAATGTTTCTTCAGGCAACCACTTTCCAGTTTCTTTATATGCTTTCTCACCAGACAATACTTCCAGCCAATTTATCTTTCTC
Source organism: Sphingobacteriales bacterium (assembly GCA_016699615.1). Classification (NCBI taxonomy): domain Bacteria; kingdom Pseudomonadati; phylum Bacteroidota; class Sphingobacteriia; order Sphingobacteriales; species Sphingobacteriales bacterium. Next base: position 1,396,034 of record CP064984.1, read on the forward strand.
TTTCCATCATATGACTTCTTTATTGCTGCATCAAAAACTTTTACTGATGCGTGCCAAATATCTGGTCCTGTTCCATCTCCAATAATAAAAGGAACAATTGTTTCATCTGGCACATGTAGTGCGCCATTTTTCATGCTAATTTTTTCTGCTGACATATTAATAGTTTTTTAATTGTTCAAAATTATGGCACAAAGATATGAATTTTAATTTGTGTTATAATAATATTAACAAGATATAAGATATTTTGTTTTCTAAATATTTCAAACTAGAATTAACTATAGTTAATTAAAATACTAGTTGTTCATTATTAGCTTTTGTTAATTGATTTTGTTGTTTTATAAGAATAGATTTATATAAATAAATTTCTAAAATATGACAGCAACTACGCATAAACTTAAAGTAAGAAATGTAAAATTTAATTTTGATAAAGTGCCAAAGCATTGGATACTAGGTAGCACAATTGCTACTCACTTTGTGAATAGTATGCATGTCGTTTTTCCAGAAGGCGAAAAATTCTTTGTAAGAAGTGTAAGACATTTTGCAAAGCAAATAGATGACAAAGATTTAAAAACCGAGATAAATAGTTTTTGTGGACAAGAAGGCATACACGCACGCGAGCATCAACGATTTTGGGATGTAATGGAAGAACAAGACTTAAACCCAAGTTGGTTTGCAAATTTCTTAAAAGTATCAGCATTTTCTGGAAAATATAGCTATGAGAACCTGAGTGTAAAAATATTAAATCGAATACAGCCAAACCTTGGCTATAAATTTGCACTTTCTGTAACTACAGCACTAGAACATTACACAGCAATATTGGCAAACGCACTTTTTCATGAACCAATTGCCACAAATGATAATATTGCACCTCAAATGTTAGAACTACTACATTGGCATGCATCTGAAGAGATAGAACACAAGTCAGTATGTTTTGATGTGCTTAAAGAAGTAGATGATAGTTATATCCTACGTGTTTCTGGTATGGGAATGGCAAGTATTATGCTTTGGGGATATATTGGCATAGGGCAAATATATTTTATTTCAAAAGATAAAGACAAGAGCATAATCAAAATGCCAATAGAATCTTTTATTTTATTAAGAACAATAATTTTTGGAGAAATTGGAAAAAATTTATCTAAACATCTATTATTATATTTCAAAAAAGATTTTCATCCAAATGATATTGATGATAGATATTTGATTGATAAATTTTTTGCAGATAAGTCTTACGCTTAAGACTTAGAAGAAATTAGATATTACAAAGCAACTCAATTTTTTGTCCTTTGAGTTGTTTTTTTGTGCTTTCAAAATTTTGGGTAAAGCCTAAAATAAAACCACCACCACCAGCACCACAAAGTTTTAGATAGTATTCACCAGTATCCAATCCACGTTTCCATAATTTATTAAATATTCTTGGAATCATTGGTTTGAAATGCTCAAACTGGAACTTAGAAAGTAATTTTAAGTATGCGAATAGAGTTTCTTTGTCACCATCTAAGAATGCTTGAATACAGTTGTTTGCAAATGGCTTTAATTGTTTATCTACGAATTCTCTGTACGTGTGCTCTTGCATACGCTGCATATAGTATTTTACAAGTGGCTCAGTAGAACGAGAAATTCCTGTATCTATTAAAAATATTGCGCCTTTACCATCATTTTTTAATTCTACTTGTACTGGTTCTACACCATTTTTTCCATTAATTAATAATGGTAAATTCAAATAACAAATTAATGGATCAACACCAGAGCTACTACCATGAAAATAAGATTCTAACACAGATAATACTTTTTTTAGTTCAAGTATTTCTTCTTTCTTTGGTGTTACATCTAAGTTTAGCTTATTTATACAATAATTAGAATATACTGCTGCAACTAATGCACCAGAACTTCCAACACCAAAGCCTTGTGGTATTGAAGAATCAAAGTAAAGACCATTTTCAATATCAGCTTTAAGTAGTTCAATATTAAAATTGACTGTTAAAGATTTGTCATCTAATTTTTGTTGAATATAATTTGCAAAATCTTTTAGATATTGATTAGATTGTTGTACAAAATCAGAAGTATTATTATGTTTATTAAAAGAAAGGCTACCGCCAAACTCTTGGTATGGAAGTGTTAGACTCATAGAGTTTTGTATGGCACTATACTCACCAAACAAAAGTATCTTAGAGTTGAATTTTTTATCTTTATTTTCAGCCATTTGGCATTATTTTAATTTTATTGGTCCGCTTCCTACCTCATCATAAATTACCTTCCTTTGCTCACAGTATTCTAACAATATGTTGGTAATGAATGTTTCTACTTCAGGTGCATTTTCTTTGGGATACAATAAGTGTACATTTGGTCCTGCATCTAATGTATAGTACAAAGGTACGTTATTTTTTGTTCTGTAGTCTTTTATTAGATCTATAATTTTCAGTGTATTAGGTTGCAATAAGATAAATGAAGGATTAGAACACATCATTAAAGCATGAAGGTAAGTGCCTCTTGCTCTACAATTCTACCAAAATCATCTAAATTGCCATTTTCTAAAGCCTTAAGTAGCTCATCAAAGTGATGTTTTGCTTGTTTATACCTAGATTCGGCAAAGAAATTATTGTCCATTAAGGCATGTCCAGCTCTACTAGACACAGATTTCTCATCAGATGAAACTATCAATATAGCATCTTTATAAGATTTAAAAACGGGATGAATTTTTTCCTCAAATCCAATAGCATGTTCATTGCTTGAAAATGGAATGTTTTCATCTTTTCCCCAAACTGAAATGTATGGAAATATTGACCTACAAGCACTTCCAGAGCCTAAACGTGCTATAAAGCTTGATTTTTCTATAAATTCAGCTGGTCTTAGTCCGCCAGCAATTGTATTTTCAATATCTGACAAGCATAGTACCAATGCAGACATGGATGATGCAGAACTTGCAATTCCTGTTGAATGTGGGAAAGAATTGTAACTTTCTATTTTTAATTCTAAGTATTTTAAAAATGGAAAATATACTTCAATACTGCTCAGAAACTGAACAATTTTAGCTTTAAATTTTTCATTCTCTTTTCCTTCAAATAAAAAACTGATTGAAAGCTGTCCATCTACTTCTTTTTTACCTTGGTAGTGAATGGTAGTTTCTGTAAATGCTTTTGAAAGTGTAAAACTAATATTTGGATTTTTTGGTAGCTGATTGCCGTATTTTCCCCAGTATTTTACTAGTGCAATATTTGATGGAGAACGCCATGATACTGTACCATGTACATTTTTATAAGGATTATTTATTGAGCTCATCAATCGTATAGAAAATTGTTAATTGATGTTGTAAAAATAAGTTATTTTGTTAGAATTGAAGAAGAAAAACTTACTTTTGTAGCTTTTGGAATGATTTGTGAGATAAAATATAAGAAGAAAATGAAGCAACTATTCACATTAATTATAATATTATTTTCTATATGTACGCTTAGTTACTGCCAACAAAACAATGATAGTACGGAAAATAAAGTTTTTAAACAAAAAAAATACACACAAGATGAGTATCTAAATAACAGAAAGATAGATATAAATATAAAAGATACTAACATTCAACAAAAAATACATGCATTAGATTGTTATTTTGCTAAAAGGGTTGATTCTTTAGGATTTAATGGTTCTGTGCTTATCAGCTACAAAGGAACACCAATATTGGAAGGATACTATGGATATTCAAATTATTATACCAAAAACAAACTAAATAAGAGGTCAACATTTCAGATAGCATCTACAAGCAAAACATTTACATCAGCTGCAATTTTGTTGTTACATCAAGAAGGATATCTGAATATAGATGATACATTACAAAAATATTTTCCAACTTTTCCATACAAAGGCATTACAGTACGTATGTTACTCAACCATAGATCTGGATTGCCTAATTATCTTAATTTTTCAGAAACATATTGGGCTAAAAAAACCATATACATGAACAACGAAGATGTATTGGCTCAGCTTCAAAAATTTAAGCCAAAAAGTTTAGCATATCCAAACACAAAATTCTATTATAACAATACAAACTATGTCTTGTTAGCTTTAATAATTGAAAAAGCAAGTGGTTATAGTTATAAAGATTTTATGCACCAATTTATATTTAATCCATTAGGAATGCACGACACACATGTATTTGACCCAAAAAACCAAGGAAAGAACGAAGTATTAGGGTACAAAGGCAGTAGCTGGAAAGAAGATAATATTGTGTACACAGATGGTGTAGTTGGAGACAAAGGAATCTATTCTACAGTATTAGATTTGTATAAATGGGATCAGGTATTATATGCAGGAAAGCTGATAAAACCAGAAATTTTAAACTTAGCTTATACACCACAAAGTTTTGAGAAACCAGGAAACAAAAATTATGGACTAGGTTGGCGTATGACAGACCAAGAAGACGGCACCAGAATAATTTACCACAATGGTTGGTGGCATAGCTTTAATTCTGTTTTTAACAGAAAAATTAGCGATGGTACATGTATCATTGTACTTAGCAATCATTATAGCCAAAGTGTATATAAAATAAAAGAAATATGGGATATTCTATATCCAAATCAAGATGTGGACATGAGTTCTGAACAATAAAAATTAGAGTTTAAACTTTTATTCAATATGTTGTGTTTTTATTTTAAAATGAAATACATTTGTATTAGAATATTATTGTAAAAAATAAAGAAAATGAAACAAGAAATAAAAGTACCATCAATTGGAGAATCAGTAAATGAAGTAACCTTAGCATCTTGGTTGGTAGAAGATGGAGATTATGTTGAGCTAGACCAACCACTAGCAGAATTTGAGTCTGACAAGGCAACATTTGAGCTTCCTGCAGAGGTTGCTGGCATTGTAACAAGAGTTGCAAAAGAAGGCGATGATATAAAAATAGGAGAAGTAGTAGCGACAATAGATACAAGTGCAAGTAAAACATCAAACGATAATAAACAAGAAGAAAAAGCTATAGAACAACCAAAAACTGAAAGTAAAGCAGCAGTTGAGAAAAATATTACACAAGAAAATAATTATGCAACAGGCACAGCATCTCCAGCAGCTAAAAAAATATTAGACGAAAAAAACATAAATACTTCAGAAGTTAGCGGAACTGGCGTTTCTGGAAGAATTACAAAAGAAGATGCAATTAAAGCTGAAAAACAAACAGCAAAACAAGAAACCATAGTTGCCCCAAAACAAGAAGTACAAAAAGTAGTTGGAGAAAGAAACGAAAGAGTTGAGAAATTAACAAGAATAAGAAAAACAATTTCAAAAAGATTGGTTGAAGTAAAAAACCAAACAGCCATGCTAACTACTTTCAACGAAGTAGATATGACAGCTATCAATGAGATAAGAGCAAAATACAAAGATGCATTTTATGAGCAAAACAATATAGGCTTAGGCTTTATGTCGTTTTTCACAAAAGCTGTTTGTCAGGCATTACAAAAATTTCCAGCAGTAAATGCTTACATTACTGATGAGAATATGATTTTTCACGATTTCTGTGACATTTCTATTGCTGTGTCAACAGAAAGAGGTTTGGTAGTTCCAGTAATTAGAAATGCAGAAACACTAAGTTTTGCAGGAATCGAAAAAGAAATAAAAAGATTAGCTACACTTGCCAGAAACAACGAACTAAGCATTCAAGATATGGAAGGCGGCACATTTACAATAACAAATGGTGGCGTTTTTGGCTCATTAATGAGTACACCAATCATCAACCAACCACAAAGTGCAATTTTAGGTATGCATAAAGTACAAGATAGACCAATGGTTATTAACGGAAGTATTGAAATAAGACCAATGATGTATATTGCGCTTTCATACGACCATAGAATAATTGATGGAAAAGACAGTGTTAGTTTCTTGGTTGCAGTAAAAGATTATTTAGAAAATCCTGAAAAATTATTAATAGGATTATAATATATTTTTTAATTGAATGAAATACAAATTAATATTCATAGTTTGTTGTTTTGTTAGTACTGTTGGTTTTGCTCAAAAATCAAATAAAAAAAAAACAAGCAATCCATATTATATTGTAAAAAACTTAGAAGATAAAAAACTACAAAATATTAATAAGAAGATAGATTCATTAACTTCTATTAAATTACCAAATGATGCAAAACTGATTAAGCACAAAGCATATTACAGTGCATATTCTACTATTTATAAGCAACCATATTGGGTAGCACACATTATACCTAAAGATATTTTGTATGGTTCATACACAAGAAATGATGGTTTTGTAAAAGATAGTTTGTACTTAAACACGGCAGACAGCACAGACTATTGGGCAAGTGGCTACGATAGAGGACATTTGGCACCAGCAGCAGATTTTAGATGGCACAAAGATGCTATCAAAGAATCATTTTACTATACAAATGTGGCACCACAACTCAAAAATTTTAACAGAGGCGCTTGGTCAAAATTAGAAACTTTGGTAAGAGAATTTGCCATAGATGCCAATGAAGTATATGTGATTACAGGTGCAGTGCTCAACAATAAATTACCAAAACTACAACAAGGTTCATATCAAGTATCAATACCAAAATATTATTATAAAATAGTGTATGATATCTATCCACCAGAATACAAAGCAATAGCATGTATGATGCCTAACCAAGATATAAGTTTTGATTTAACAAAATACATTGTAAGTGTAGATTCTATAGAAAATCTTACAGGATTTGATTTTATGAATATTTTGCCAGATAGTATTGAAAATAGAATAGAGAAACAAAGCAAAATAATAGATTGGGACAAAAATTATCTTTCATTTTCTGGAAATGAAATATCTAAAAATTATGGTAATAATAAAATTAATACACTTGAGGCTAAAGATATGATTGGCAAACAAAGCACTGTATGCGGAAAAGCAGTAAGTATCAAGTTTGTTGAAAATGGAAAATCAAATCCAACGTATATTAACTTAGATAAAAAATTTCCAGACCAATTATTTACTATCGTAATCTATGAAAATGTAAGGAACAAACTAAGTTATATTCCTGAAGAAAAATTAATGAATAAAGAAATTTGCGTTTCAGGAAAAGTAGAACAATACAAAGGCGTTCCACAGATTATATTACAAAAAGAAAAAGACATTGAACTGATAGAAAAATGATATTTTATCAATTATAAAATGATAAAATTTTTTGTATAATATATTGTACATTATCTATTTCAAGCTCAGGAAATATTGGCAAAGACAACACTTGTTGACATAATTGTTCAGCATTTTTCAATGAAATATTCTGTTTGTATGCCACTTGTTGGTGCGCACACAATGGATAGTACACAACAGTTTCTATCTGTTCATTTTTTAGATAATCTTGCAAACTATCTCTCTCATTGTTTTTTACTTTTATAGTATATTGATGATAAGCATGTGCGTTTTTTTGTTTTGGAATAATTACATTATCTATATTTTTCAATGCTTCATCGTATATTGACGATATATGTTTTCGCTTCTGAATAAAAGTATCTAAGTGTTTTAGTTTAATGCTTAAAATTTTAGCTTGGATAGCATCTAATCTAGAATTTATACCAACATACTCATGATAATATTTTTTATTCTGTCCATGATTTGTAAGCTTTCTTAGCTTTTCTGCTACATAATTATTGTTAGTCATTACTGCACCACCATCACCATAACATGCCAAGTTTTTAGTAGGAAAAAATGATGTAGTAATGATGCTATTTCTCGTAATATTTTTTTCAGCACCAATACATTGCGCAGCATCTTCAATTAACAATATTCCATTTTCATTACAGAACGTAGCTATCTCATCAATATCTTCAACAATTTGTCCAAATAAATGCGTAACAATAATTGCCTTTACTTCGTTGGTTAGTACAGCTTTTATTTTTTCTAAATTAATATTGAATGTATCATTACATACATCAGCAAAAATAATATTATAGCCAAGTAAGGTTGCCACTTCTACAGCAGCAATATAATTGAACGTAGGAATAATAATACTTGAATTTTTTGGCAAATTAGCACTAAGTAATGCCAACATCAATGCATCAGTACCATTGCCACAAGATACCACATGTTGAATGCCTAAATAGCTTGCCAATTCTTGCTCAAATTGATGTACAGCTTCGCCACCAATAAATTTTCCAGACGCACAAGTAGAACTTATAGCATCATCAATTTCTTTTTTTAAAGATTGATATTGTAGTTGTAAATCAAAAAAAGGAATTGTTGCCATTTTTCTATTTATAATGATGACAAGATACAATATGATCGTTCACCAATCCAGTTGCTTGCATGTGCGCATACAAAGTGGTAGAGCCCAAAAATTTAAAACCTCTTTTTTTCATGTCTTTTGCCAATGCATCAGAAATTGGTGTTGTGGCAGGCACTTCTTTAAGTACTTTCCATTTGTTGATGATTGGTTTGCCACCAACAAAACTCCAAATATAATTGCAAAATGTGCCAAATTCTTTTTGTACTTCCAAAAATCGTTGCGCATTATTGATAGTAGATTCTATTTTTGCTCTATTTCTAATAATTCCTGTGTCTTGCATTAGCCTTTCTACATCGTCAGGTGTCATTTTTGCCACTTTTTTATAGTCAAAATTTTTAAATGCTTTTCTGTAGCCCTCGCGTCTTTGCAAAATTGTCCACCAACTTAGTCCAGCTTGCGCAGATTCTAAGACAAGAAACTCAAATTGTTTTGTATCATCAAAAATAGGAACGCCCCATTCTTCATCATGGTATTTTTCGTACAATGGTTTGCCTATGCACCAGCCACATCTTATTTTTTCGCTCATAATTATTAATATTTTATGCTCGCCAAATCATTTTTAGTGTATGAAATAACGTAGTTCTATAGAATTTATTTTTAATATAAATCATCTTCCTCTTCCAACCTTTTGTATGTTCTAATAGTAAGAATTGCTCAAGAATTTGCTTTTCTTTTTCTGGCAACAAACTACTGTATTGTTGTTGGAATGCTTTTAGCTTGTTCAATTCTAACCATTAGATGTTTAATATATTCATCTTGCGTCGAAAAGTTTTTATAAAATCGTTTTAATCGCATCCAATTGTTATTCTTTCTTTGAGTAACATTTTCACCATGATTTCGAATCAAAACTAATTGTTCTTCTGTAGCAATTGCTTGTCCAAAAACTACTGTAACCAAGGACAACCAATGATCGTGCAAAATTGCATTTTTTGGAATTGGGAAAGCCATATTTTTCAATTCTTGATGCATGAGGATTGTACAACCATGAGGAATATTCTGCATCAAAAGTCTATTAAATGTAAAATGTTTTGGATGTAGATAGGCTAATTTCCAAAAAGAATCATGCGTTGTATTGTCATATTTATCAATGATTTTCATGTCAGAATACACAAAACATATTGATTTATTTGATTTTTTCAAGTATTCATCTATCAAAACCATTGATTTTTCAATCTTTTCTGGAATCCAAATATCATCTTGGTCGCAAAATGCAATGAATTTTGCTGTACTGTGTTTTGCAAGCTCATTGAAATTTTGGGTTACACCTAAATTTCCAAGATTATCTTCAATGATGTGAATTTTGTTTGGATATTTTTGTTGGTATGTTGCTAAAATTTGTGGTGTATTGTCAGTTGAACCATCATCTCTAATCCAAATTTTTAAATTAGAATACGTTTGTGCCAAAACAGAATCTATCTGCTTGTGCAAATATTTTTCACCATTATAAGTAGCCAATAATATGTCTATAGGTTCTTCCATTTCTTATAATTGATGATAGCCTAATTGTTGTAACAAAGCATCATTTTTTATTTGCTGATAAAATCTAACATAGTTTTCATTATTTAAAAATGCATATGCTCTATTTTTTTGCACTGTTTGAGTTGCTTGTTGTATTTTTTCTTCATTGGTATCTAAATCACAAAAAACACTCAGTTTTTTCAATTCTGCTTCAGGATTTGATAAGAATTGCTCATATTGAAGTAAATAATAAGCATCATTGCTTTCTTGTAAATGCAAAGCTTGAGTTACATATTCTTTCCAAAGTTGGTAGCCTTGTTCTAAATCGTATAGTCTAAAATTATAGTTGAATTTATATGTCAATAAAAAATCTCTTTTTAGTTTTTTCTTCCAGTTCCATTCAAATTGATTTTTCATAGCTAAGTCGCGCTCAATATAACTTGAAATGCAATCAATAGGATTTCTGTAAACATGTATTATTTTAGGATTTGGGAAAACTGATTTCCAAAAATTAAGTGTAAATGTATTTTTTGGATCTTTCCAGCCGAAAGGGAAACCTACATCAGCAATTGAATTATATTGATTAGATAGATTGCCTAAATATTTTTTTTTTCTTGAAGATTGAACAAAATATTGCAAGGCTTCTTCTAAAATAATTTTTGTTGTAGGATTGGTGTATTGCAAATTATGTGGAAGTTCAGGTTTTGCTGTATGCAAATCAAAAATCCAATTGTTTATTTCCCAAAAAAATAATGCTTCGTGGTTAATTTCTTTTTCTGTACCAACAAATAAACCTATGTTTTCTAATAACTTAGTAATCATAGTTGTACCACTACGATGCATGCCTAAAATAATAATTGGTTGTTGGCTCATTTTTATTATTTTTGAACTATGTCTTTACAAGTATTATACGAAGATAATCATATTATTGCTGTAAATAAAAAATCTGGTGATATTGTACAAGCAGATATTACCAAAGATGAACCTATTACAGAAGAAATAAAACGCTATATAAAAGAAAAATACGATAAACCTGGTGCTGTTTTCTTGGGCGTTATTCATAGAATAGATAGGCCAGTGAGTGGTGTGGTGCTTTTTGCTAAAACAAGCAAAGCTTTGGCAAGAATGAATGTTTTATTTAAAAATAAAAAAATTGAAAAAACATATTGGGCTGTTGTAAAACAGAAACCACAAGAAGAACATGGTACATTAATACATTATCATTTAAAAGACGAGCAACGTAAAAAAGCTAAGTTATTCAATAAAGAAGTAGCGCATAGTAAAATATGCGAATTGGATTATACACTTCTTATGTCTTCAGATAATTATCATCTATTAGAAATACATCCAAAGACAGGAAGATTCCACCAAATAAGAGCACAGCTAAGCAAAATTGGTTCACCAATAAAAGGCGATTTGAAATATAATTTTGATAGACCAAATGCTGATGCATCAATACACTTGCATGCAAGAAAAATAGAATTTATACATCCAGTGAGTGAGAAAAAGCTAGAGATAATTGCACCAGTGCCAAGTGAAAATGTAGTGTGGCAATATTTTGAAAAGAACTTAAATAAGTAAGTATATTGTGTTATGACATATACTGATTTATAATATGACTGAGATTGGTTGCTTAATAAAATAAACATATAATTATACTTTGAATCTTATCTTCACATCTTCTTAGTATTAAGTTCACAAACCATTGTATATTAATGATTTTTTCTTAATAGCTTACTAAAACTATATTAAAATATAGTGTATAAATTTGCTGTATAAATTATTTATAAAATGAAAACAGATTCCAAAGACAAGTTCAAAGAAGCATTTGATGTATTAGTTAATGACTTAAATGCAAAAGTTGAAGAATTTCGCCAAAACCTACAAAACTTTACAAGTGATGTAAAAGTACAAGTAGAAGGACAAAAAGAAAACTTACAAGAGTACGGCGAGAAACTAAAAGGAACAATAACAAAAGTAATTGATTTAGACAAAGTAGATAAAGCAAGAGAAGACATTTTAGCAGAAGCAGAGAATGTAATTGATGAAGCAAAACACAAATTAGATTCTTTCTTTAAAACTGTGGCAGATAGAGTAAATATGGGCGAGAAAAAAGCTAAAGAAGCTGCAAACAATTTTACAAAGCAAGCAAAACAAACTTCAGAAAAAGTAGAAAAAGAATTGAAAAAAACTGCTAAAGAAGTTGAGAAAAATATAGAAAAGAATACAAAGAAAGTTACAAGCGAAGTAAAGAAAACAGTAACTAAAGCAGAGAAAGAAGTAAAATCTACAGTAAATACAGCTGCTAAAAAAGTAGAAAAAATAGCTGAAGATGTACAAAAAAGCGTGAGCAAAAAAGCACCAGCGAAAAAAGTAGCAGCCAAAGCGCCAGCAAAAAAGGCAGCAGCAAAAGCACCAGTAAAAAAAGCTCCAACTAAAGCGCCAGCAAAAAAAGCAGCAGCGAAAAAATAGAATTTTGTTTAGTGGAATATTTTTTGTGGCTCGTCATTTTGGCGAGCCACATTCTTTTTAAAGCAAATTATGAATTATTGTTTTCCAAACAATTTGTTTTTAAAAGGCAAATAAGCAATTATAAAACCAAATTTTTGGTAGATATACACCACGCCAACAACATTCCAAACAATCATGCTGATGGTGCTCGCTACGCTCGCACCAACTACGCCATAATACTTAATTAAAAACACATTCAATAGTATATTGACAAATGCACCGAAAATAGAAATATAAGTAAACTGTTTATGATGACCAGTTGCATTCAATAATTGAGCAACAGGACCACAAGCTGTATTAAAAAATTGCCCAACTACCAAAATCATTAATGGAATAGTACCATCAGCAAAAGTACTACCATACAACTGCATGATTTGTTTAGCCAAACCAAACAATAAAATATAAATTGGAAGACTCAACCAAAAAATTAAACCAGAAGAACGTTGTACCAATCTACTAAGTTCTTTCATTTCATGCTTATAATATAGCTGAGTAATTTTTGGTTGCACAGTAGTATTGATAGCTACCAAAAGCGTAGCACTAATCAATGCAATATTTGTAACTGTTTTATAAATGCCAACATCAGCAGTAGAAATGTCAAATATCTTGAGCATAAACACATCAGCATTATTATTCACTAAAAATGAAAAATAAGTAATGAACATTGGGAAAGATAAGTGTCTAATTGTTTTCAGCTCAGGCAGAATGAGTACAGGCTCATCTTTAGAAGCAACAACAAAGTTTTTATAAATTGGATATATGGTAAATAAAAATGGCAACAATGCCAAGGTTATCCAATGCAAATAAATTGGATTATAGATTATAAAAAAAGTAGGTAACAATCAGCAACAAGATTATTCTTAATATAGTTGGAATAATTAAGGTAATATTTGCAGTATTAATTTTTAATCCAGCTTTTAAGCTAAAGAAAAAAATGTCGCCGAGCACAGCAGGCAAAACAAACAAAGCACTAATTCTAAATAAATTTGTAAGCGAAGGTTCATTCCAATAATTTGCTAAGTATGGAGCAATAATGTATAAAATGATAGACAACACAACCCAATTCAAAACAACCATTTTATTACCTAACATAAAATAATGATAGGCAGCTTTGGTGTTATATTTAATTTTATACTCAGGAATAATGCGCTGTAAGGCATCTTTAATACCAAAATTGCATAATATGCCAACAATAGACATTACTGTAACTACTAATGTTAATTTTCCAGATGCATCAGCACCATAATATCTACCAATAATAACACCAGAGATAAAACGCAAACCTTGAACAATACCTAAGGTAACAAATGTAGAAAGGCTACCTTTGGCAACAAATGAAAAATTCTTGTCTTGCAATAATTTGTTTATCTTTTCTGTATATTGCTTTGGAAGCATTGATAAATATAGAAATAAAATATGCGCTTTTTGATTTTCAAACAATAAAATTTGTAATTTTATAATCGTCACATGGCAAGGTCAATATTTAAAAAGATATTCTTTATTACCATAATTCTTTTGTTAGTATCACAGTTGGTAGATGCTATATTGCCATATGGTTGGGCAGATATTGTACAATACACCAAAATTCAAGATTATAAGCAGAACAAACAACAGTACAATGCATTGTTTTTTGGAGGCAGTTTAGAATATAGACACATTATGCCAAGTATTGTAGATAAACAATTAAAAGATAAAAATATAAATTTTAAAAGCTATAACTTAGGTGTAGATGCACACAATATTATTCAGCAAGTATCAGATATTGAAGGTGTATTGAAAATAAAAAACCCAAACCTAAAATACGTCTTTGTTAGTCTTTCTAGCGAACCATATTTCTTTGCATATAATAAAAACACATCAAAATGGTTGGCTTGGAACAATGCAAAATCTACCTATAGAGCATTGAGTATTTTGCCAAATGCAGGAAAATCAGTAAAAGAAAGATTGCGATTTAGCATTTTATATATCAGAAGTTGGATAATGAATTTGTTTAAAGTAGGTATTTGCCAGATGTACTAACACATTATTTTGTTGCAGATACCTTGCACCACGCATATATTGGCACACAGAAAGATGGCTTTTTTTCTTATGATGAAGAAAGAGCATATTTAGAGAAATTTAATGCAGGATTAGATCAACCATTAATTGAATCTAGAAATAGTTTTGTGAACACACCAGCACACAGAGATAGCTTATTGAGTGGAAATATAGAACAATTTAGACAATATAAAAGCACAGATAAACCGAACCAACAAGAACTAGCAATGCTTGAAAACTTAATGAAAAAATTAGCAAAAAAAGGAATAGATATTTATTTTATTTTGCCACCAAGAGCAAGAACAACTTACTCGTTTTTATTGCCAATTTACCATGCATTACCACAAGAAAGATGTATAGAATTAGCCAATCCGATCCAATACCCAGAGTTTTATACATACGAAAATGGTTATAATTTTCATCACCTAAATTTGAAAGGCGCAAAAATATATAGCCAAATATTAGCTGAAAAGATAGAACAACTATTGAACATAAACAGCAGCGTAACTGGACAATAGAATTAATCTACTATACTAATTTTTATCATGTTCGTTCTGCCTCTTCCTTTTATTGGCATACTTGCTGTATTTATTACAATATCTTCAGGCTTTAGCTTATCAATGCTTTTTAATAAGCCAATAATATCACGAATAGATTTGTCTGTAGTTTCAAAATTATCGTAGTAGAATGCTTCCACGCCCCAAACCAAACTCAGCTGATTAATTAAGTTTTGGTTGCTCGTAAAAATATAAATATTAGACATTGGTCTGTAACTTGCCAGCATAAATGCTGTGTAGCCAGAATACGACATGCCCAAAAGTGCCTTTGCTTCTACATCTTCGGCAATACTACAAGCATTGTAGCATATAGCATCTGATAGAAAAGACACAGAATTTTTATTAGGCAATAAATTTTTAAAATATATTTTATGTTGTTCTTCTGTTTTTCTAATAATCTTATCCATTGTCTGGATTACCTTTATCGGATATTTACCTACTGATGTTTCTGCACTCAGCATCATAGCATCTGCGCCATCAAAAACACCATTTGCCACATCTGTAATTTCTGCTCTAGTTGGTCTTGGCATTTCTATCATAGATTCCATCACTTGCGTAGCAATAATTACTGGCTTTGCATGGTATATACATTTTTCTATTATATTTTTTTGTATAATAGGCATTTCTTCCATAGGTACTTCTACAGCCAAATCGCCTCTAGCTATCATTACGGCATCACTTGCTATAATAATATTGTCCAAATCTTTTATTGCCTCAGGTTTTTCAATTTTAGCAATAATTTTTGCTGTAGATTGTCTATCATTTAAGTATGTCTTTAGTTCTGTAATGTCTGATGCTTTTCTAACAAAAGATAAGGCAATCCAATCTATTTGATGTTGTAAAATAAAGGCAACATCTTCCATGTCTTTTTCAGTCAAACTTGGAATAGATATTTTTGTATCTGGAAGATTAAATCCTTTTTTGGATGATAAAATGCCACCAAATACTACTGTACATTCTATTGTTTTCGCATTTAGTATTTTGGTAACTTTTAGTTCTATTTTTCCATCATCAATCAAAATAGATTCGCCAACTTTTATATCATTGCTTAGGTTTTCATAAGTTACACTAATGATGTCTTTATTGCCAATTACATCTTCAGAACTTACTTTTATAGTATCATTTTCGTTTAATGTTATTCCATTATTTTCAATAACACCAATTCTTAATTTTGGACCTTGTAAATCTGCTAAAATTCCTATATTTAGTTGTAGTTTTTTATTTAGTGCGTGTATATTTTGTATAACAGCCAAATGCTGTTTGTGATTTCCATGAGAGAAATTTAATCTAAATACATTTACGCCTGCATGCATTAAAGCTTCTAAGTTATCAATATCACTACATGCTGGGCCAACTGTGGCAACGATTTTTGTCTTTCTACTTTTGTTTATCATTAAAATGTCTCATTAAAAGATTGTATTTGGTTTTTATATTTTCTATGTCTATTTCAAAGATAGACTGAATTCCTTTAATTTGCTTGAGTACTTGCGTTATTTCATCTTTATTAAAATAATCTTCTTCGCCTTGGAATAAAAAAATGTAATCAAAGTTTTTCATTTCAGGAATAAGAATATTACCATCATGTTTGTTTTTTATAATTTCAATTGTATAAAAGTCTAACTCATTAACATACTTATATGCATTAAAGTTGATGTATCTTTTTTCTTTCTGTTGATAAAATGCAATATCATCTACTCTTTTGAGTTTCCAATCTAAAATTTTATTGAGCAACCAACATAGTCTATAATCTTCTAATGGACTATTGATGCCCCAAATATTAAAATTGAAGGAGATAGAATCAATGATATTTTTATTCTTCTTAATCACTTACTAGTTGTTCTTCAGATGTAGAATAATGGTATAAAATTTCATCCAAAACTTCAAAAATTGCTTCTTTTTGTTGCAATGTTACCAACTGAGTTCTATATGGTTTAATGTGTTGCAAGCCTTTTAGGTAATTACTATAATGTTGTCTCATCTCTAAAATACCTAAGGTTTCACCTTTCCATTCAATAGATTTCTCTAAATGTGTTTTAATGACATTAATACGCTCATCTATTTGTGGTGTTGCAATAATATTTTTATTAAATATGAATTCTTTTATTTGATTAAATATCCATGGTGCGCCAATGGCAGCTCTTCCAATCATAATTCCATCTACGCCATATTTATTTTTATAGTCTAATGCTTTTTGTGGAGAATCGATATCACCATTTCCAAAAATAGGAATATGCATTCTCGGATTGTTTTTTACTGCGCCAATTAATGTCCAATCTGCTTCGCCTTTGTACATTTGTTTTCTGGTTCTGCCATGTATGCTTAGTGCTTTTATGCCTATGTCTTGTAGTCTTTCTGCAACTTCTACAATGTTTTTAGAATTATCGTCCCAGCCTAATCTTGTTTTTACAGTTACAGGCAAGTTAGTTGTTTTTACTACTTGCTCTGTGAGTCTAATCATTTTGGGTATATCTTGCAAAATACCTGCACCAGCCATTTTACATACTACTTTATTCACAGGACAACCATAATTAATATCTATTAAGTCTGGTTGTACTTCTTCTATTATTCTAGCAGATTGTACCATAGCATCTTCTTCGCCACCAAACATCTGAATGCCAATTGGCTTTTCGTAATCAAAAATGTCTAATTTCTGAATACTTTTCTTTGCATGTCTAATTAATCCTTCTGAAGAAATGAACTCTGTGTACATCAAATCAGCACCATATTGCTTACAAACATATCTGAATGGCGGATCACTCACATCTTCCATTGGTGCCAAAATAATTGGAAATTCTCCAAGTTCTATGTTGTCAATTTTTACCATCAATACTAGACCAAAGATAATAAATTCTGTGTTCTAAAAATTTTACAAAAAGTTTTAATTGATATATAAATTTGTATTTTACAACCAAAAAGCATAAAAATGCATACAGGAAAAAGATTTTCGCCTTTAGTATTTTTTAAATGGTCACTTCAGGATACTATAGTATTAATATTAATTGCTACAATACCTACCATATTATATTATTTTGGACAAACCTATGTTGCTCTACCATGGCAACCTATAGCACTATTAGGTACAGCACTTTCTTTTATAGTTGGTTTTAAAAATAATGCAAGCTATGGAAGAGTTTGGGAAGCTAGACAAATATATGGTGGAATAATAAATGATAGTAGGAGCTTTGGATATACACTACGTGATTCATTAGGTAAGAACAATATTAATACAACAAAAGAAATGTTTTATCGTCATTTTGCATGGCTAACAGCATTGCGTTTCCAATTGAGAGAGCAAAGAAGTTGGGAAAATACAAATAATAAAAGAAGCAACAGAAAATACATGGAGAAAACCTACAAAGTACCAGAATGGGAAAGTAATATAGAAGTAGAATTAAGAAAATATCTAGATGTAGAGCAACTAAAGTATATATTATCGAAAAAAAATAGAGCAACTCAATTAATAGCATTACAATCTAAAAACATTGCAAAATTGAAAAACGATGGAATAATTAATGATTTTCAATGGTCAGAATTGCAAAATAGTATTACTAAACTAATAGACGACCAAGGCAAGGCGGAACGTATCAAGAACTTTCCTTATCCAAGAAACTTTGCATCTATCGCCACCTATCTTATGTTTGTATTTGTAATCTTATTGCCATTCGGACTAATTGATGCATTTAACAAAATTGGCGAAGGTACATTTCTAGAAGGATATACTATTTGGCTGAATATTCCAATTTCTGCTATTGTAACATGGTGCTTTCATACACTTGATACAATAGGCGAAAGTTCTGTTAATCCATTTGAAGGTGGCGCAAATGATATTCCAATTACACAAATTAGTAGAATGATAGAAATAGATATGAGAGACATGCTAGATGAAATTAACTTGCCAGCACCGATTGTGCCTATGAATGAAATTTTATTATAAAAACTAAAACTTATCTGTTATAAAAAGATGGAAGAAATAAAAAAAATTGCAGAATATTCAGGAAACTACATAACATGTGGCACTATTATAATTGTAACATTTATTATCGCATTCATAATAAAAAAATATATGAATGAGAAAGTAGTTGAAAAAGCAACAAGGCACCAAATTGATGCAACAAGTTTTGTGTTCTTAAATCACTTAATTATATCTATAGTTTATTTTCTTGGCTTTGGTTGGGCATTGTTGCTATTGCCAATTACACACACGTTTGCACATTCACTATTTGCTGGCGCAGGTGCATCTACGCTAATTCTTGGATTTGCATCACAAAATTTATTTACTAATCTTATAAGTGGCGTATTTTTAGTTATCAATCGTCCATTTAAAATTGGCGACAATGTGGAATTTCAAGGAATTACAGGCAAAGTAGTAGAAATTAATCTTAATGCAGCTATTATTGAAGATAAAGACGGAAATAGAAATATTATTCCAAGTTCATTAATTATAAATGATAAAATAAAAATTATAAAAAATGCTTAAAAGTCAAAAATTAGAAATCATCAGAAAGTGGTATCCACATGCAATTACAACATTAGATAGCGTAAATAGGATAATAGATTTTTTTGAAGAAGAATTAAAAATAGAATCGAAAAGTGTAATGCTTGCAGATAGTATTTGTAGCGATGATGTAAATAGCATACAATATCCAGCAAGAGCCTTAGATTTCTTAGGTCCTTTCAAAATGGGCGGATTAGATGGTTACCCTTTTACTGGATTAACAGGAATGGGTGCTTTTGCTAGTCATGTTCCAGATGATGGTGCTGTTTTTATATATTATGGACCACATATTGGTATTACAAAAACAGGCGAATTAGGAGAAATACATAGAATAGGACAACACAAAAATAGTGGATGCTGTGGTGCAGCAAAAGGCGCATTAAGTAAATTACTCAATAATGAAATAATAGAAGGTAATATAACAGAAATAGACTATCAGATGAATACGATTGAGCAAATTTTATTTGCACAGAAAGATAGAATAATTAATGCAAAAACACCATATTTGAAGCAACAGAAGTTATCTACGAAGCAATAGACAAACGCATCAACGAATTAATAGGGAAAACAAAATACAATTGCAAATATGTTGTTGCAATTGGTGCAGTACTTATCAATAGTGATAGTGATATGGGTTCATTTGCTCAAACAAAAAACTTTAAGGTAACTAATGTAGCAACAGGCGAACAGAAAGACTATACACACTATCTCAAAGAATGATATAGCTGTACACAAATATTTTCTTGTTCAGTCATTAATGATTTGTCTGCTTTCTTTTTGTCGTTATAGCCTATTAAGTGTAAAAAGCCGTGCGCCATTACTCTTAATAGTTCGTCCATTTCAGAAGCATTAAATTTAATTGCATTCTCGACTATTCTATCAATACTAATATAGATTTCGCCATTTATAGATGTAGCATGCTCTGCTAAGTTGAATGTGATAATATCAGTGTATGTATCATGTTGTAGAAACTGCATATTTATTTCAAGTAGTTGCTCATCACTAAGGAAAATGTATTGTAGTGAGTCAATTTTTTGATGGTAATGTTGTTCTAATGTCTTAAACCACTTTTTAATACTTATAGATTTAAAGTACTTAGGCTTGGCAACTTCATCAAAATAAAATGAAACATGCATTGTATTAGTTTTCTGCTACTACTTCTTGTACTTCAGGTACAAATCTTTTCATAATATTTTCTATACCTTGTTTTAGTGTAATTGTAGATGAAGGACAACCACTACATGAACCTTGCAATTGTAAAGTCAATTTGCCATCTTGAAAACTAACGAATGAAATATTGCCACCATCCATTTCTACAGCTGGTTTTACATATTTGTCTAATGCGGTTTTTATTCTAATATCTACATCAGTATCATTGTCAGCAATTTGGTTGCTTGCTGTTTTGCTTGGTTTTACAAACTCTGGCAAAAGCAAAGGCTTATCTTCATCAAGGTATTTTTTCAGAAATTGTTTAATTTCTGGCATCAACTCAAACCATTCCAGTTTATCATCTTTAGTTATAGAAATAAAATTATTAGACATATATATTGCTACAACATTAGGAAATTGGAATAATTCGATAGCAATAGGTGCATTTTTTGCTTCGTCAATATTTTGTATTTCTACAAAGTCATTAGGCATCAAAGGTCTATTTACTACAAATTTTAGTGTGTTTGGGTTAGGTGTTGTTTCTGTGTATATCATCGCAGGAACTACTTTTATCGTATCCATGTTTTTTTATTTTTTTGATTAAGAATTAATTTATAGCTTCTACCTTCACAATTTCTGGTACAGCCATTTTTATTGTACTTTCTACGCCAGCTTTCATGGTAGATGCACTCATTTTACAAGTTTCGCATGTGCCTAATAGTTTCACAAAAACAACTAGTTCTTCTGTTATATCTACTAATTCTATATTGCCACCATCAGCTATCAAAAATGGTCTGATATCGTCTAGTGCTTTTTCTACTTTTTGATGTAGTGTTGCTTCTGCTGTCATTTAATATTTCAAATTTAATTATTTTACTGAAATTCAGTGTTTAATATAGCAACTTGTTGCGCCACAGCTTGTGCTATATGCTCAAATGCTTTGCTTGATGGTGTAGAAAATTGCAGCGCAATAGGTCTTCCTTCATCTCCACCTTCTCTAATGGCTTGTACTAATGGCAATTCTCCTAAAAATGGTACATCAAATTGTTGTGCAATTAATTGTCCGCCACCTTTTCCAAAAATATAATATTTCTTTTCTGGCAAATCTGGTGGAACAAAATATGACATATTCTCTACAACACCTAAAACTGGAATATTTATGCTTTCTAGTTGATAAAAGGCAACTGCTTTTCTTGCATCTGCAAGTGCTACTTCTTGTGGTGTGGTAACAATAACTGCTGCTGTAATGCCAATTGTTTGTGCCAACGTAAGGTGAATATCGCCAGTGCCTGGTGGCAAATCTATGATAAGATAATCTAAATCTTCCCAAAGTACTTCTGTTATCATTTGTCTGAGTGCAGAAGTTGCCATTGGGCCACGCCAAGCAACAGGTTGTTTTTCTCCAATTAAGAAACCAATAGACATTACTTTCAAATCATTGTACATTAATGGTACAATAAAATTTCGTTCATCTATTTTTTGTACTGTCGGACGTTGGCTTCCAAGGTTGAGCATTGTTGGAATTGATGGCCCATGAATGTCTGCATCTATCAATCCTACTTTTGCGCCAGTATTTGCTAGTGCTAATGCCAAATTTACAGATACGGTAGATTTTCCTACACCACCTTTGCCTGATGATATTGCAATTAGGTTTTTTACATTAGGCAATAGTTCAGCTTTTATATTTTTTGCTGTTGCCACTTTTGATGTAAAGGTTATGTCTACTTTTGCTGTGTTTGAAACCAATTGAGCAATAGCATTTCTACAATCTTCCTCTATTTTATCTTTAAGTGGACAAGCTGGTGTCGTTAGTTCTACTGTAAATGCAATATTATTTTCGTCAAATGATATGTCTTTTATCATATTTAGTGATACCAAATCTTTTTTAAAATCTGGATCATCTACTTGTGCTAATGCATGAATTATTTTTTCTTCTGTAATAGTCATCTGAATGCAAAATTAAGCTAATTAATTACAAATAATGCGATAGTTTTGTTTAGATTTGTTTTAAATAATACTAAAATTAGTGTGTTGTATATGAAAGCAATGGTTTTTGCAGCAGGATTAGGTACAAGACTAAGACCATTAACCAATGATATTCCAAAAGCTTTGGTGAAAATTGGTGATAAACCTCTATTGCAAATTGTAATAGAACAATTGAAAAGCTATGGAATAACAGAAATTGTTATTAATGTACATTATTTGGCACAGAAAATAGAAGAATTTCTAAAAACGCACAATAACTTTGGAATATTAATACATATTTCTGATGAAAGTGATGAATTGTTAGAAACAGGTGGAGGATTATTAAAAGCAAAAGATTTTTTTGTTGATGATAATGCACCATTTTTGGTATGCAATGCTGATATTTTTACCAATATTAATATCCAAGAGTTTTTAAATCAGCATAAAAAAAATAATGCGCTAGCTACTTTGGCAGTACGACAACGTGCATCTTCTAGATATTTGTTGTTTGATGATGAACATATTTTGTTTGGTTGGGAAAATGCCAAAACAGAAAAATTTATTATTCCACGTACATCAGCTAGAAAATATACAACAAATGAATTTGGAGAACAAGTGTTGGTAGAACATCCTTTACACGAATTTGCTTTTAGTGGTTATCACATTATAGAACCAGAAATTTTTAATCATGTAAGTAGAACAGGCATTTTTTCGATGACTGATTGGTACTTAGATTTGTGCAAAAACCATGTGATAAAAAACTACATACACAACGATGATATTTGGATTGATATTGGTACTATTGAAAAAGTAGAAGCGGCAACGCAGACTTATAGAAGCAACAATTCTTTGTAAGCTAATGCGTATTGATATGAATTTTTATTTTCACTCAAAATAAAATCTTGATGTATATCTATAATTTCTTCAATGATAGCTACTAATTTTTCTTCAAACAATAGTAGAATCCATTTGTCAATTGTCTTTGCATTGTTTAAATATTGAATGCCATTTTGTAATTTTTTACAGTAAAATAGCCAACCAATATATTTGCATTTGGATAGTTTTTGTAGTACAACCAAGCATACAACAAACCTTGAAATGTTTCTTTGTAAGGTGTTGCTGTCTTGTTTAATATCTTACTAAAGAAATCATCTATACTTTTTTCATCGCCTTCAGTAGGAAAATTGCAAAGCTTAATGTTTCCTGTTTTATAATCTAAAATTCTAATATGGTTATTTTGCTTATCTATTCTATCTATTTTTCCGTATATCGTTATTTCTTTATTTTTAATGTGTAATGTTGCTTTTAACTCTTGTTCTAATCCAAGAATTTCAAAAGATTCTTTTTGGTCAATATCAAGTACATCAGTAAAAAGTTTTTCAATAATTTTTTTAGAGAATGCATTGTTTTTTTTGAAATAACTTTTTGGATAGCCTAAATCTGCAATAGCTTGTTGTATATAATCATTCTTTTCATATTCATTAAGAACCCTCGGACTTTTGTTTTGCGTATAAAATTTTTCTAATATCTTATGCAAGATGGTACCAAAATCAGCTGATTCTTTGCTTGTGTTTAATTCATCTGGAATGTACACTTTTAGAATATACTTAAGATAGAATTGTATAGGACAAGTTAGATACGTATTGATTGATGATGCTGTGTATTTAATATTTTCTAACTGTTCAATAATTTCTGGATTTTTTGGAATAAGTATTGAGTTGTTCGTATGTACAACATCAGCACTTAGCATATTCAATGTTGATGAATGTATGGCTATCTGCTTTCTATCAAACTCATATTCTATTTGTCGTATAAATCTACTTTTTTCATTATCAGAATCTGAGCTTGCTGAGTTATTGTATATTAAATAGATGTTTTTTGCACGCTTCAGCAATCTATAAAAATGATAGGCATTCACACCATCAAATTGGTCAAAAGTTGGTAGCTGAAAACTTTTTCTAAGATGATATGGAATAAATGAATTGGATTTGTTGGTGCCTGGCAAATTCTTATCATTCAAGCTAAGAATATACAAACTTTCAAAATCTTGCAATCTGGTTTCTAAAAATCCCATAATTTGTATGCTGTTATCGCGCTTGGTTTCAAACGGAATAGCACCATTTAGTATATAATTCTGAATAATTAGTTTTATATCTTTTATACTTTGTAAAATATCGTAGTTAATTATTTTGTGAAAATGCTCAAGTTCACGCGTTAATTCTTGGGCAATTATCTTTTCATTTTCTGTTTGTAATGCTAAAGCTCTTATCAAAGAAATACAATTGGGAATAATTTGTCTTGTATCTAAGTTTTTAAATAGATTTAAAAATGATTCATCGTAAATATACGATGAAAGACTATTTATCTCAAAAGGAAAATTATAATGCTCAATAGATTTAATATTTGACTCTTTGGAAACAATATGTTCTAGTTCATGATATGAAATAAGTGTAGCAAAATCTTTTATATAAATAAAATTTTCATTTATATTTTGGATGCACGATAAATAGTTTTGAATAATATTGCAAATATTACTATTTTTTACTTTGCTGCCCATCGTAATATTTACAATGTCTTTGTCAAATATAGGCTGACAATGTTCTAATAAAGACTCATCACACAATACAATGGCACTATTTTCTTTAGGATTGATTAGGCTTTTTGTGTAATGCACTTGCCCAACATTGCTCGACAATGATATAATATTGATTGTTTGTTGTTCGTTTCTATCAAAGCACCAATGATGATTTTCTCCAGCATATTTTTGCTTGTAGTTTCTAAGGAAATTTCCAGCTTCGTGCCAATCATTATTCATAAATAATTCATCAACATCCCACCAAGTTTCTATATTCTTTTTACATAATAGAATGTCTAGCAGCTTTTCTTCACAGTAGGTAAACGCATTAAAACCACAGAAAATAATATTGTTGTAAGCTATTGTTGTTTTATCTAATTCAATATCGCTAACTAGTTTTTTATAAGCCATACCTTCGTAGCCTATGTTTTCTGCGTTTAATGTAGTTTGTAATTGCTTGTATGTAGCACCAAGATGTTGCCATGTTTTTACAAAATCATCGTACAATATTCCTTTTTTATCGTTCTCTAAATGTTTGTAGAATATTTGCAAATATTCATTGGTTAAATTCTTAAGCTCATAATGTTCGTCAATATCTTTATGTGCTTGCAACACATCAAAAAAATATTCAGTATCTATATTGTATTTATCAATTTCATCAAAATCTTTCAATATCAATTTTCCCCAAGAAATAAATTGATGGAAAGTTTGTCCACTTTGTGTTATAGATTCATGGATTATGAATAATTTTTGAAGTAAATAGAATTCATCTACAATGGATATTCTACTGTATTCATTAAAAAATTCTTGTATTGTTTTAGTTTCTGGAAGAATATATGTTTGTCCTTCTGTTTTGTCTTTTAATATTTGGTTGAATATTGCAACGGCTCTCTTACTCGGAAATATATACAAATTGTCTTTTAATTCTTGAATAGAATATTTGCGTAAGGTATGCTCAACAATTTGTTGAATAAAATTCATACACGAATATATTGAATAAAAAACTTTCTTTTAGGAATTATTCTATAATAGGAATTAAACCACGAATGCCCATGTCTACAACACTATCTTCAATTAGGTTGTTGTTCAAGGCATTTACTGGCTGAAATTGTCCATCACCATTTTTATCTTTCCATTCAAAACTTTTGTTGGTAGACAAAGAAACAATCACAACGATATCTTCTGTTTCGTTTCCAGTAATGGTCAATGTATTAGCAAAACGACCAGTAACAACACAAGAACCTTGTGGTACTGGTGATGTTGAAAATATTGGATTTGGTACTGTTGTTGCACCAGCTGGTGCTTGCCATGTAATTGGATTGACAGTAACTGGCAAACCACTTACTTCCAAACCACCATAACCTTGTTTTCTATTGCCATTTACAGTTACGCTTTGGTTTTTTATAGTATAAGCATCTATGTATGTATTAAATCCAATAAATGATGCAACAGTACCATCTAAATTGAATGAGCCATATGTTGGATGTACATATTTTATTTTGATATCATAGTTCTGATAAGCTAAAGAAATACGCAGCCACTTGTATGTGCCAACGCCAATATTGCTAACTGGAACAGAATAAAAAACTTCGTTGTTGCCTGCAAAATACGCTTTAGAAAAATTAATTGCAGATTCGCCATTTGTCGTTTTTTCATCAGCTTTGTATAATATTTCGCCTTTTCCCAAAAGTGTTAAACTGTCAAAAGCTAATTCTATATAATGTGCTGACATAGAATTGAAAATTGGCGATTGTGCTGCATTTCCTGCTGGCAAACTTAGTATTTCTTGTCCAAAATTATTCAATCTAGTTTGTGTAGAATCAAATCTAAATTTGAATATAAGTTTTAGTCAGTTGGTTCTGTATTATTATTTTTATTGCAAGATGATAATACCATCAATATTGATAGTAAAGAAAAGATGCTCCATTTCATAATTATATTTATTTAATTGTATCAAATTCTATTCCAAATAAGTTAGATGCATTTTGTGTGGTTTGTTTGGCAATTTCATTTATATCTATTTGATAAACAGAAGATAACATATCTGCAACTAAGTAAGTATATGCACTTTCATTTCTTTTTCCTCTGTGAGGTACTGGAGGCAAATAAGGTGCATCTGTTTCTAACACAATATGTTCTAAGTCAATCTTCGATAGTGTTTCTCTCAAGTTTGTATTTTTATAAGTTACCACACCACCAATTCCTAAATAATAACCTAGTTTAATGATTTCGTTTGCTTCTTCGTAGCTACCTGTAAAACAATGAAAAACACCTTTTGGTTTTTCTTTTCTTTTCTTTAGAATATCAATTATTATTGATGTGCTTTCCCTTGAATGAATAGCAATAGGAAGTTGGTGTTGCACTGCCCAATCACATTGTAGTTCAAAAGCAATTTTTTGAATATCGAGCGTAGATTTGTCCCAATATAAGTCTATGCCAATTTCGCCAATAGCAATAGGTTTGTTTTTTAATATAGCTTGATTGATGGTGTCTAATTCTTGTTTGTAGGTTTCTGGTTTTACATAGCATGGATGTAGACCAAGCATAGGAAAAACATTGTTTGGAAATTGATGAACGATACTATACATTGGTTCTATCGTTGTTGCATCAACATTTGGAATAATCATTTTCTGTACATGATGTTTGATAGCATTTTCAATCATTTGAGTTCTGTCGTTATCAAACTGTGTTTCGTATAAATGTGTATGTGTATCTACTAAAATCATTGTTACAAAAGTATAATTTATTATCTTTGAAATAATATTTTGAAGCACATAATTTCATTTTTTTTAATTTGCTTGTTGTTTTTTGTACAGTGCAAAAAGCAACAAAATATATCTTTCTATTATTGGGAAACTACTTATAAACTCAATTCTGCCGAACAGAATTATTTGTCAGAATTTTTAGTAAAGAAATTATATGTCAGATTTTTTGATATAGATAAAGAAAATGGACAATCATTTCCTGTGGCAACAATTCAGATACAAGAAAAGAATAATAACCAAGAAATTGTGCCAGTTGTTTTTATTACCAATGAAACATTTAGAAACACGACAAATCAAGAAATTATACAATTAGCCAATCATGCTTTTAATGAAATTAAATATATCTATCCAAAAATAAGTGATAGGAAAATTGAAGAAATACAGTTTGATTGTGATTGGACAGTGCAAACCAAAGAAAATTATTTTTTGTTTTTAAAGACAGTACAGCAAATTTCAAAAGATATTGTGGTGTCTGCAACAATTCGATTGCACCAAATAAAAGATAAACAAGAAACAGGCATTCCGCCAATAGAAAAAGGCGTTTTGATGTATTATGCAACAAGCAGTCCAATTGAAGACAACAACAATAATTCTATTTTAGATAATAATACAGCAAAAAATTATATTGAGAATTTAGATGAATATCCAATCAAATTAGATGTAGCATTACCAATTTATTCGTGGGCAATTGTAACCAATGAGTTAGGCGAAAAAAGACTTGTGAATGGCATAAGACCAGAAAATTTAAGCGACTCAACTTTGTATCAAAAATTAAATAAAAATAACTATCGCGTAAAAAAAGAACATTACTTGAATGCTATATTTGTATATGAAAACTATGAAATAAAAATTGAATATATTTCTGAAAATGACTTGCAAATTGCTGCAAAAAATATTCGAAAAAAGATAAATAACAAATCATTTCAAACTATACTCTATTATTTAGACGACAAAAACATTAAACATTATTCTACAGAAACCTTAAAAAACTTATAATACATGAAAAAAGCATCACTCGTACTAATTTCACTCATCGTTACTTTAAAATTAAGCTCTGCTTGTGCTGATTTTTCTGAAGATATAACTTATTATAATTTGTTTGACCAAACCTTAGCAAAAGAAGAAAAATTGCATCCATTTCTAGTAACTTTTGATTATATTTTTTATGATAGAGGTTATTGGAATCCAGCAGAAAAATCTTTAGATAGTATAGATTACAATATTGTAGAATGGCAAAAGTTTTTTGATAATCAAATTTCAAGTCAAGATTTAAAGTACATTGTATATCAATCTACGATAGATGAATTAAATGAAATTATAAATAATAAAAACACCAATAAATCTACAAGTATTTTTAAACATAAAATCTTATTATCAGACAAAGGAATTGAGGCACTGAAATATCTTGTGTTTGCTAAAACTTGTGAGCCATTTGCTGTAATAAAACACAGCTATGATACTTGGTCTTACATGGAAGGAAGAGGCGAAATGACCAAATCTCAGTTTATGAAAACAGCAAAAGATGGTAATATTCTTTATGCTGCCACAAAAAACAACGACCTAAAACTTAGAATTGCTTATCAGTTGGTTAGGCTTTCACATTATGGTGGATTTAATGACGATGCCGTGCGATATTTTAATACTTACGTTGTTCCATTAAACAACAAATCTTTGATATATTATTATGCTTTGGAACAAAAAGCAGGAGCATTGTACAATCAGAAAAAATATGCCAACGCAGCACAAAACTATATCGAAGTTTTTAACAATACACCAGACAGACAATTAGCAGTGTACACCAGTTTTTTAATGAATAATAGTTTATTTGTAAATGCTGAAAATACCATCACATCAAAAGAAGAGAAAGCAACACTATATATGCTTCGTGCTTATCATGCATTTTCAAATGGATTGGCAGAAATGAAGAAAATTTATAATTTATTACCCAATAGTTCTAATTTAGAAATTGTTGCTATAAGAGAATTGAACAATATAGAAAGACATATCTTAGAATTACCAGCACAATACAATGGCAACAATTCTTTTTTGAAAGCAGATGCTAAAACTCAAACATATTTAAATAAATTAATTTTATTCACAGAAACATTAGCAAACAACAAAAGCATTATAAGAAAAGATTTTTGGAAAGCATATTTAGCACACCTATATTTTGTATCAGGTAATTATACCAAAGCAGAAAGTACAGCAAAATCTATACAAACTACTGATGATAGAATAAAAAATCAAGCAACAATTACTGCATTTGCAGCATTTATGGCAAGCAAAAAAACAATTGATGCAAATACCGAAAATACAGTATATGATTATCTAAATAATAATAAAGACGAAACAGTACAAGGATACATCTATGAAGTTTTGGGCAACAGATACCTAAAGCAAAAAAGCTACGCAAAGGCATTTTTATGTCACAATGATTTCTCAGGCTTGTATAAGTCATTAGATATTCAGGTAATAAATGATTTAATTACATTTTACAATCAACCCAATAAAAATAAATTTGAAACAGAATTGTGTGCAAAAGAAAACAAAAACGCACTTTCCTATCTATACGAATTAAAAGGAACTTATTATCTAAAAAATGATGACTTAGAAAACGCATTAATTTGGTTCAAAAAAATTCCACCAACACTAAAATTCCTTACAGATATTGAATATAGTTATGAAAACGACATATACAAAGAAATAGTACACGAAACGGAAGGCTTTAATGGATATAGTAATATCTCACCAAAAATATTTAGCAACGGAATAAGACCATATTTTGAAGATGATGTAAATACAGCAATGACTGATGTACTATACAAAACAACAGATTTTAGTTTTATTCCAGATGTTCTAAACAAATTACAACTAACAGAAATACTCATCAAACTAAAAAAGATGGCAGCAGAAAATAACGAGCTGAGTGCAAAAGCAAACTATCTATTAGGCAACTATTATTACAACATATCAGCTTTCGGATATTTTAGAAACATCATGTATTACGAAACAGGCAACTACTATTTATCTAATATCTATTCATACACAAACAACAAACCGAATGATTTAGTAAATCCATACAATTACAATGGCGGCACAGGATTTGTCTATCAAAATCAGTTGCAAAAATCGTTCGATTGTTATATGAAAACAGCAACACAAGCTATCAATAGTGAGTTAAAAGCAAGAGCAACATTCCAAGCATCAAAAATTGAGTTAGACAATCTTTATATCAAAGACAACAAAGAACAATCTCAATACTATTATCCAAGCTTTTGGGAAAAGCCTTATGTACAATATTCTGAAGTAAACAGACCATTGTTCAAAATCTTAAAAACGAAATACGCAGACACCAAATATTTTGCTCAGATAAAAAGTAACTGTTTGTATTTCAAATATTACTTAAATAATTAGTATTATTGCGAACCAATATGTATCAAATTCTAAAATTCTTTTTGTTCCAATTAGATGCAGAAAAAGCACACCATCTTACATTAAATTTACTAAAGACAATCACTAAAATTCCTTTTGTAAAAAGTATTCTAAAGTTTTTGTATCAAAAAAAGGATAAAAAATTAGAAAGAAATATTTTTGGATTACAGTTTAAAAATCCAGTTGGGTTAGCAGCAGGCTTAGACAAAAATGCATCATGCATCGATGGATTAGCAGCATTAGGCTTCGGCTTTGTAGAAGTAGGAACAACCACACCATTAGCGCAAGACGGCAACGACAAACCACGATTATTTAGGTTAATCAAAGACCAAGCAATTATCAATAGAATGGGATTTAACAACGATGGCGCAGAAAAAATAAAGTCGAATATATTAGCATCACAAGCATACAAAAACAAAAACATAATAATTGGTGGAAATATCGGAAAAAATAAAAATACACCAAACGAGAAAGCAAATGAAGATTATATCAAATGCTTTAATACATTGTACGATGTAGTGGATTATTTTGTAGTAAACATCAGTTCGCCAAACACACCAAACCTACGAGATTTGCAAGACAAAGAGCCATTAAAAAACCTATTATTAGAAGTACAAAAAATCAACCAGACCAAAGCAAAACCAAAACCATTATTACTAAAAATAGCACCAGATTTAACTTCATCGCAATTAGACGATATTATAGAAGTAGTAACAGAAACAAAATTAGATGGCATTATTGCAACCAATACAACAATATCTAGAAATAATCTAACTACATCAGCAAATGTCGTAGAGCAAATTGGCAATGGTGGATTGAGTGGAAAACCCATCACACAACAATCAACAGAAGTAATAAAATACATTGCACAAAAAACAAATCAACAAATACCAATTATTGCAGTTGGCGGCATCATGACAGCACAAGATGCCATAGATAAATTAAATGCAGGCGCAGCATTAGTACAAATCTACACAGGATTCGTGTACAACGGACCAAGTCTAATCAAAGAAATAAATCAAAAAATTTCAAAACAATAGATTAACCAAGCTAACAATTATTATATCGCAAAAATTAATACTTTTGTAGATTAGTAAATTCGATAATGATTCAACCAAGAATATTTAAAGGCGCAAGAGATTTTTTGCCAGAACAAATGCTACACAGAGAACATATTGTAGCAACCATGCGTCAAATTTTTAAAAAATATGGCTACGCACCAATAGAAACACCAGCAATTGAATATTTAGATATTCTAACTGGAAAATACGGCGAAGAAGCAGACAGATTAATTTATAAACTAAATTACAAAACTGGAACAAAAGATGAAGCAGCATTACATTACGATTTAACAGTGCCATTCTCACGAATGGTAGCCATGAATAATGATTTGCCAGTACCATTCAAAAGATACCAAATACAACCAGTTTGGCGTGCAGACAGACCACAACCACACCAAGGAAGATTTAGAGAGTTTTATCAATGCGATGTAGATTGTGTAGGCACAGCTTCAATGCTGATAGAAGCAGAACTAATTGCCATCACCTACGAAGTATTAGCAAGCTTACAAATTCCAGATTTTTTAATAAAAATTAATAACAGAAAAATTCTAAATGGAATAACACAATACATAGGTTTAGACGAAACTTATGTTGGTGATATTTGTATTTCTATTGATAAATTAGATAAAGTAGCTTGGAGCGAAGTAGCAGCAGAATTAGCATCAAAAAAAATTGATACAACAGCAATTCAAAAATTACATCAACTACTTTCTAAAGAAATTAATCTACAACAATTAAAAACAGAATTGGCAGAAATTGCAATTGCACAAGAAGGCATTTCAGAACTAGAAGAAATATTCAAATACTTAGAAGTATTGGGCATTCCAAACCAATATTATACATTCGATATAAGCTTGGCACGTGGCTTAGATTATTACACAGGACCAATATTTGAAACCAAATTACCCAAACATCCACACATTGGCTCACTCAATGGTGGCGGACGTTACAATGGATTAATAGCATCATTTGGTGGAAGAGATTTGCCAGCAGTTGGCACATCATTAGGATTAGATAGAATCTTTACAGCCATGCAACAATTAAATTTATTGCAAGAGGTAAAAACATCTACACAAGTATTAGTAGCAAATTTTGGAGACGATACACTTGATGCAGCTTTAAAATTAGTCAAAGAATTAAGAGCCAATAATATTAATACAGAACTGTATCCTGAATCTACAAAGATGAAAAAACAATTCGCTTATTGCGATAAGAAACAAATTCCTTTTATGGCAATTTTGGGCGGAGATGAAATAAAACAAGAAAAAATCACGCTGAAAAACATGAGCAAAAGCGAACAACAAACATATACATTTGATGAAGCATTAAGTATAATTCGTAATAGCATTTAATAATGAAAACAATTGTTGTATTGTCTGGAGCTGGAATAAGTGCCGAAAGTGGCATAAAAACTTTTAGAGACAGCGATGGACTTTGGGAAAACCATAGAATTGAAGATGTAGCCACTTTTGATGCTTGGCAAAGAAACCCAACATTAGTTTTAGAATTTTACAACCAAAGAAGAAAGCAATTGCATGAGTGTGTACCCAACAAAGCACACCAACATTTGGCAGCATTAGAAGAAAAATATAATGTACAAATTGTAACACAAAACATAGATGATTTGCACGAAAGAGCAGGCTCAACAAATGTGTTGCATCTACACGGAGAATTATTTAAAGTAAGAAGTACAGTAGATGAAAAACTGATATACGATTGGAAGTCAGATTTGAACCTTGGCGATTTGTGTGAAAAAAAATCGCAACTAAGACCACATATTGTTTGGTTTGGCGAGCAAGTACCAATGATAGAAGTAGCAGCAGAAATATGCAGAAAAGCAGATATATTTATTGTAATAGGCACATCATTAGTGGTATATCCAGCAGCAGGTTTGGTACATTACACAGATTTTACGGTGCCAAAGTATATAATAGATCCAAACCAACCAATTATGTATGATGCACAAAACAAACACTACATACCCAAAAAAGCCACAGAAGGCATGCAAGATTTATTTGACCAGTTGATGAAATAATTTTTAGTTTTATTTATAAAAGTAAGACATTCTTTCTACATCTTCATTATTTTATATCATAGCTTACATATTGAATGTTTCATTATGAAATTAACACTTGTATTTTCAACCATTTTAATATTCATTTTACAAGCATGTAGTAATCAATCTAAGGATGAGTATAATTCAAAACATAGAATTAATTATAGCATCTATTTTTTTACAGATATTAGGCTAGATACAACAAAGTTTGAAGTAATAACAGATTCTATTCACAATACAGAAGGTGCTTTTGATGTTGACTACAGTTGGTTTGTAAAACTTAAGTTTGATAGTATATATTTTGAGAACTTAAAGAATGAAATTAGAGCATCTAATAATTTTAATACAAATAAAAGTGAATTTGATGATAATTGGAAACTAATTGATTCAAATATTTTAGGAATTTGGCTCATTGATACAACCAATATTAGATTTGTTCAGAAACCAGTAAAATATAATCCTGAATCAAAATGGCTATCTATTGATACAGTTACTAAAGTACTTGAGCTAGAATTAATTCATCTATAATTTCTGTGCCTTTCTTGGTTCTTAGAACTAAATAGTGTTTATTCAATAATTGTAAACTTTTTAATCCAATACAGAGACCAATCGCTTTTTTGAGGCTTATTTTTATTTGTACATTATTAAATTCCTTTTACTTGTCAAATGAGCATCAAATAGTAAATAGTTGATAATTAATGTTTTAAATTGATTGAATATATGTTTTATCAAATAACCATCAAATAAAAATTAAGCCCAAAATGGGACATAACTTCTGTGTTTTCGTGATTTACTTTCAGGATCATCTTCTTTAATCATATTAGCCTCAAATGTATCTTTTATAATTCTAGAAGCAATAGCTGCATTTTTGTCATCAATAGAGAAGCGTTCTCTAAGACTTTGGTTAGACATTTTTTCATTAGATACCCATTTTAAACAAGAATGCTGATAACAAGCTCTAATTTTTTCTTTTTTATCAAGGTCATTTAGTGTTTTATAGCTAAAGATAGTTACCCTTGTTCTATTTTCATCTGAAATGACATTGATAGGTGGCAATTGATACAATTCATTATAGAAAATTACTTTGTCTAAACCACTGCCTTTTTCTTCACAAAAGCCCATTCTACGCATCATATCTGCTAACTTTTCGTTTCGTGAAATGTAGGAATCAATAAACCTATCAGTAGTTATTAATGGATTACCAGGGTTTGATATTTCTATCCTATCACTAAAAATCTCTATCATAGGAAACCCTTTAACCAATAAATCTTGGTGAATTAATGCATTGGCAACTATCTCTCTTATTGCAATTTCAGGATACATCCTTGATTCTTTTCGTAATGCTTTACCTATTTCTTCATTGGCAGGCAATTGACTGTTTATCCATTCTACTAAACCTAAAAACCCAAGGGCATAGCCTTTTGCACCAATTTGTTCTCTAATAGTTTCTACTTTATTATTTCCTTTATACACAATTACCCTTACAGATT
Organism: Sphingobacteriales bacterium; assembly: GCA_016699615.1. NCBI lineage: Bacteria > Pseudomonadati > Bacteroidota > Sphingobacteriia > Sphingobacteriales > Sphingobacteriales bacterium. Next base: position 1,431,831 of record CP064984.1, read on the forward strand.
TTCTTTCAATTGTTTCAAAATCTGGTAAGTTTTTTGCAAATAGAATAGCACCAAGATTTGTAATGGCATAGCCTTGAGATTTTACTATTAAATTTTCATTCAAAAATTTTTCAATAACGCCTAATTGGTTAGAAGGATAAGGTAATTTCATTAAATCAAAATATGTCTCTGTACTCAATAGTTGAATTACATCACTGGCATTCAAATTATCTTTGGCTATTTCTTGCTCAAAAGGATTTGTTTTCTTTCGCCAAATTTTCGCTTCTTTCTCAGGAAATTCTGCCAATTTTCTTGTTATACTTCCTACTCTAATATATGCATTGTGCAAAAAATCTACAGGCTTGGTTTTCGCTGCTGGAATTACGAAAATTGCAATATTTCGATTTTCATCAAAGGAAAATTCATAGATACTAAAATCTATACGTGGGTTTAGACGTTGCAAGATCCAATGTTCTATAACTTCGTTGCCTTTCTTGTGTTGCTTAGGTTTGAATGTTGTACCTTTTATAATATGTGATTTGTCTTCTACACCAAAAACCAAATATCCAAAATCTTGATTTACAATTGCTGCTCCATTGGCTAATGCTGAAATGCGTTCTCCTATCTCATCTTCAGAATGAAAATTAAGTTTAAACTCTACCCATTCACTTTCGTATGGTTGTTTAACTAAATTTTTCAATAACTCAATGAGTTGTTTTTCGTTCATTTTGCTATTATAAATTAAGTTGCAAATTTACAATTATTTTATGGGTACTTTGCATTATGTCGTGTTAGAAGTTATTTTTATTTTAGAAGATTTGACTTCTTTTCAAAAATATAAACTTATATCAGTATTTATTCAATAATTGTAAACTTCTTTGGGACGACACAAGCTATAATTTACAGAAATACCTGTTCTTTAATAAGCCAAAGCGGAAAATAGAAGCATTAAGCCTTAGCAAAAGCAATAAAACTGCAAAAAACAGTCTAAAAAAGCAAATAGAAGCCTATGTTTTTACAAGAAGCGCCACCAGATACCAGATAACAAGAGTAAAGTAAATAACCATATATTAATACTAATAATATATTATATATAAATTATGTAAAATTGCCACCAAAAATACCACGTTGTGCAACTGCCACCCTTGTTAGCTGTTGTTATATTTTTCGTGAAGTTCAATCGCTATTTTTAATTCAGCTTCTAAATCGTAAATAATTTTGTTTTGTTCAAAGTCAAAATTACTAGTTGTTATAATCATTGGCGATACTTTAATTAGGTCTTCTGTTAGTACATTATTTGTGTCATAGTTCGTCTCTGCAATATCGTAAACAGTAATTTTGTTTAACTGCAATTTGTCAAATACACAATCATTAAATATAGCTAAATTTGTCAAACCATATTCCATTCTTACACTCGGGTAACAAACTGCATCTATTTTAAAGCCATTCTTGTCCGGGTTTTGCTGTATAAGTCTTGATGAATAGTTCGCAGAAAATAGATAATTCTGTTTTTCATCGTCCGAAACCTTTTTCATATACTGCTCGGTTAAGAAAAATATTAATTCATCAAATACTTCAACAAGTTCTGGGTTAATTTCCTTTTTCGATTGAAGCCAAGCATCATAAGCACCTGAACTTTCTTTATTTGTTGTAGTAAGTGTCGGATGAAAAATATAGTGTGTATTAAGTTTTTCCCCTGGTTTTATTTCCCATTCACTAACGGTTATTAAATCGCCAACTTCAGGTCTTGTTTCCCAAATAGCAGTTTTGAAATCTAAAGCGGAATAGAAAACGCTTTCTCCTTTTAAATTACATCTTCCGTGATTAGATTTACCAACAGGTGGTCCAACCAAATCTGTAACTTTTTGAAGTTTTACTTTCTGTCCGCCATAGAGATATTTATTATTTGTTACCCTAAAAAGTTTGGTTGGATATGTGTCTGCAAAAAGTGTAAAAATGACATTCTGAAACTTAATAAATTCAGCTTTTAAGTTGTCAAATTCTTGTTCAGTCAGTTTGTGAAGTCCGTTGTCACTTAACTTTCTAAAATAGTCAAGTTTTTCCTTGACATCTTTTGCAGAATTATATTTATGGATTTTGTAGTCGATAACAACTTGTTCTATCACATCGGTTGACGGCTTGGCGATGTGGCGGATTTTTAGCACAAAAGTTCGGTAGAATTACTGCTGTTGAACCTTGCACAAAAGTTTCATAGAAGCACTTCAGCCCGCCATTTTGCCAAACTGCTGTGTTTGTTGCACAACGTAAAAATAATGACTTTTTTGATATTTTATATCTTCTGTATAAATAACTATATATTAATATACTTAGAATACTTTTATATAACATATGTTTGCTTATTCTTCGTATATTCGCACATGCAAGGACGCAAATCATTTCAACCTAAAACTATTTTCTTTACTTCTCTGCCTGAGCTCGTACCTCAAGATAATTTCTATAGAAAGCTGAATAGTGCCATTTCGCTTCATTGGATTTATAAGGCTACTGCTGTGTATTATGGCAATGATGGCAACGAAAGTATAGACCCAGTTGTGTTTTTCAAAATTCTGCTTGTTGGTTATCTCAACAACATAAATTCCGATAGAAAACTCATCGCTTTCTGTGCTGATTCACTTGCCATTCGTTTGTTTATTGGTTATGATATTGACGAGCCTCTTCCTTGGCATTCTACTATTTCTAGAACTAGACAATTATATGGCGAAGAACTATTCCTTACACTTTTTCAACAAGTACTAAAGCTATGCGTAGACAAAGGCATGGTTAGTGGTAAGCGTCAATGTGTAGATAGTGCTTATGTAAAAGCCAATGCTTCTATGGATGCTTTGATAGAGAAACAAGTTGTTGATGATGCTGTATTGTATGCTAATGAACTGAACGAACATAGCGACTTTAAAGTAAAAGCTTCTATGAAAAAAGCTGTAGACAAACACCATGCATGGAAAGCTAAAGCATACAAAGATATGCCTGGCAATGCAGTAAATCCTAAACAGACAGATGAGCATGGCAATCTTATTCGTCCTAAATTTACCAGCAACCATACACACATCAATACAACAGACCCTGATGCTAGAATAGCAGTAAAGCCAGGCAAAGCAAGACAACTCAACTATCTTTGCTCAAGTAAGTGTAGACGATAAATATCATGTTATTACTGGTGCTTTGGCAGATTTTGCCAGCAAGAAAGATAGTGATAGTTTAGCTTTAATTATTGAGAAACAAGTGTTAATTTATTAGAAAATGATATAAAAATAAAGAAGTAATTGCCGATGCTGGTTATAGTAGTGGCAAGGCACTAAAGTATTTAGAGCAGAAAAATATAACAGCCTACATTCCTAATTTTGGACAATACAAAAGTGAAAGAGCAGGTTTTGTTTTCAATAGGATAGATAATCAGTATGAATGCCAGCGTGGCAACAAAGCAGTACTGAGCTACAAAGGGATAAAAACAGATAGCAAAGGTTATGAAAAGAAACAATACAGAAGTAGTGAAAGTGATTGCAAAAATTGTGCATTGAGAGCACAATGCTGTGGTAAGGTTACCAAATACAAAAAGATAGAAGACAGCATAGATAAACCATATTATGATAGAATGCATGAACGTTTAACAAGTAATGAAGCGTATGCAAAGCGTATGGTACGGAAACGGAGTAGCACAGTAGAGCCAGTATTAGGCACGCTGATAAACTACAGAAACATGAAGCGAGTAAATACACGAGGCATACAAGGAGCAAACAAACACGTGTATTGATGGCGGCAATAAGTTATAATTTACAGAAATACCTGTTCTTTAATAAGCCAAAGCGAAAAATAGAAGCATTAAGCCTTATTAAAAGCAATAAAAAGGCAAGAAACAGGCTAAAAAAGCAAATAGAAGCCTATATTTTTACAAGAAGCGCCACCAGATACCAGAGAACGAAAGTAAAGAAAGCAACAATATATTAATACTAATAATATATGATATATAAATTATTTAAAATTGCCACCAAAAATACAACGTTGTGCAACTGCCACCGATGTTAGCGGCAGGTTATTTTATCTTGTTTTTAATTTTCTTAATTGTGTCTGTATAGTATTGATGCCAATTGTCTTTATAATTGTCTTCTTTTGGTTTTATTACGGTCACATTCAATGATTTTAATAGTTCTTCTTTGTCAGCTTTAATGTTCCTGTCGTAAAAGTATATATTATTTGAAATTAAATTGCTTGATTTTTCTTCATTTAATATTCTTGCTCTTTTTGTTAGTAGCCACCAAATGTCTGTTTCACTATAATCAAGTGAAAAGCCAAGTATATGAATGTTCGAGTTGAAAAACAATTCAGACCAAGAGCGATTGTCAAAATCTTTGGTTTTGAGCTTGTCTGTCATTTTTGTTATTCGAATTTGTTTTGAGTTTTCTTGAAATTCATAAGTTCCTTTTATATAAGCGTCTAGTTTACTTACAGAACCACAATAATGGTCAAGTCCTAACATAATAGAAATAGGTTTGTCAATTTCACCGTGAATATTCCAAATTTTGCAGATTTCTTTTTCGTTTTTGTCTAATATCTGCGTCTGCCTTCTTATGCTGTAAATATCTTCCGTGCTATTATTAGAACTGAAATACTTCTCCACATTAGTTATGTAATTTCTAAATGCATAGTCGTAATTTGTAGTTAAGTAGTTTTCTGCATTAAGTTCAAAGAGCATTTGATAAAACTCATTTGTTTCAATTTTTATAAGTAGGTCAGCGATTGAAAGTTTTATATTAAATTCAGTCTGCCTAATGTCATTTGAAGTTTTGTTTTCAAATACGGCTCTTTCGTAAATGAATGTATTTGGTAATTCTCCATTGTCAAATATTTTCTTGCCTTTAATTCTGTTTAAAAGTTCATTCCAAGGAATTGGTTTTTTACTCAAATTATTTAGTCCATTTCCAAAAAATATAGTGTCATTCATTGTTTGTAGTATGTCGGTTTAACTTGCCGCTAACGTGCGGCGGATTTGCGAAGTTACGAACTGCAAACGAAGTTTGCAAGTGAAGTAATTTTGCAAATCCGTTGATGTGTTGAAGGTCGAGCGTAGCGAGCCTAAACGCATCAACGGATGTAATCCGCCGCACGATGTGCAAAAGGCGTAGCGTAGCGAAGACTTTTGCACATCGGTTTTGGGCTTTGCGAAGGCTGGGATTAGAAGTACTAATGTTCAAATTTAGCACAATGTTCATTAGATTTCCAAATGTTCAATTTAGCACTGAAGCCCAGCTTTTGCAAAACCCCTGTGTTTGTTGCACAACGTAAAAATAATGACTTTTTTGATATTTTATATCTTCTGTATAAATAACTATATATTAATATACTTAGAATACTTTTATATAACATATGTTTGTTTATTCTTCGTATATTCGCACATGCAAGGACGCAAATCATTTCAACCTAAAACTATTTTCTTTACTTCTCTGCCTGAGCTCGTACCTCAAGATAATTTCTATAGAAAGCTGAATAATGCCATTTCGCTTCATTGGATTTATAAGGCTACTGCTGTGTATTATGGCATTGATGGTAACGAAAGTATAGACCCAGTTGTATTCTTCAAAATACTGCTTGTTGGTTATCTCAACAACATAAATTCCGATAGAAGACTCATCGCTTTCTGTGCTGATTCACTTGCTATTCGTTTGTTTATTGGTTATGATATTGACGAGCCTCTTCCTTGGCATTCTACTATTTCTAGAACTAGACAATTATATGGCGAAGAACTATTCCTTACACTATTTCAACAAGTACTAAAGCTATGCGTAGACAAAGGCATGGTTGCTGGCAAGCGTCAATGTGTAGATAGTGCTTATGTAAAAGCCAATGCTTCTATGGATGCTTTGATAGAAAAACAAGTTGTTGATGATGCTGTATTGTATGCAGAAGAACTGAATGAACATAGCGACTTTAAAGTAAAAGCTTCTATGAAAAAAGCTGTAGACAAACACCATGCTTGGAAAGCTAAAGCATACAAAGACATGCCTGGCAATGTAGTAAATCCTAAACAGACAGATGAGCATGGCAATCTCATTCGTCCTAAATTTACCAGCAACCATACACATGTCAATACAACAGACCCTGATGCTAGAATAGCAGTAAAGCCAGGCAAAGCAAGACAACTCAACTATCGTTGCTCAAGTAAGTGTAGACGATAAATATCATGTGATTACTGGTGCTTTGGCAGATTTTGCCAGCAAGAAAGATAGTGATAGTTTAGCTTTAATTGTTGAGCAAACAAGTGTTAATTTATTAGAAAATGATATAAAAATAAAAGAAGTAATTGCCGATGCTGGTTATAGTAGTGGCAAGGCACTAAAGTATTTAGAGCAGAAAAATATAACAGCCTACATTCCTAATTTTGGACAATACAAAAGTGAAAGAGCAGGTTTTGTTTTCAATAGAATAGATAATCAGTATGAATGCCAGCGTGGCAACAAGGCAGTACTGAGCTACAAAGGCATAAAGACAGATAGTAAAGGGTATGAAAAGAAGCAATACAGAAGTAGTGAAAGTGATTGCAAAAACTGTGCATTGAGAGCACAATGTTGTGGCAAAGTAACCAAATACAAAAAGATAGAAGACAGCATAGATAAACCATATTATGATAGAATGCATGAACGTTTAACAAGTAATGAAGCGTATGCAAAGCGTATGGTACGGAAACGGAGTAGCACAGTAGAGCCAGTATTAGGCACGCTGATAAACTACAGAAACATGAAGCGAGTAAATACACGAGGCATACAAGGAGCAAACAAACATGTATTGATGGCAGCAATAAGTTATAATTTACAGAAATACCTGTTCTTTAATAAGCCAAAGCGAAAAATAGAAGCATTAAGCCTTAGTAAAAGCAATAAAAAGGCAAGAAACAGGCTAAAAAAGCAAATAGAAGCCTATATTTTTACAAGAAGCGCCACCAGATACCAGAGAACAAAAGTAAAGAAAGCAACAATATATTAATACAAATAATATATGATATATAAATTATGTAAAACTGCCACCAAAAATACCACGTTGTGCAACTGCCACCGCTGTTGGTGGCAGGTGTTTTTAATTTATATTTCTTGTCCTTCCTATAATTAATAAAAGTTCTTGTGCAGAACGGTGGTCTCCATCTTTGTCTGCAAGTTCTAAATATTTTCTAGCAGTTTCAATTGATTGTTCTACTACTTCTCCTTCCAAATACATTTTACCAATAAAATAATTTGCTTCGTCAATATCATATTCTGAATTATAATGTTTGTCAATTGATTTAAAAAATTCTAAAGCTTTTAGTTTGTTCTTTTTTGTTCCTATTCCATAATAGTAGCATAGTCCAACCGTTAATTCTGCATAATAATTTTCAGAGCTATCAGCTTTTTTATAAAGTTCAAAAGCTTTTTCAAATTGTTGCTTGTTTCTGTATTCAATTCCTAAATTAAAGGTTGCAATTTCAGAACCGTTATTCATAGCTTTTTCATATAATTTCATTGCAAGTTCTATGTCTTTATCGCAATGTTCATAAATTCCGTCATTCAAATAATTTGCATACCTAACCATACCATCAATATTTCCACTTTCATATGATCTCTTTGTCCAATAAAATGCAAGTTTTTTGTCACATTTTACGATTTCTATTTTGTCATATGACCAACCGTCTTCATAATATCCGGAAACCTCATTCATTGCTTCACTATCACCATTTTCTGCTTTTAGTAATAACAGATTGAAGTCGTCGATATTTTTAATATTAATATAGTCTTTCATTTTGCGGATTGTTTCGATACACTTGCCACTAACGGCTCGGCGGCTTTGCGAAGTTACGAACTGCAAACGAAGTTTGCAAGTGAAGTAATTTTGCAAATCCGTTGATGTGTTGAAGGTCGAGCGTAGCGAGCCTAAACGCATCAACGGATGTAATCCGCCGCACGATGTGCAAAAGGCGAAGCGTAGCGAAGACTTTTGCACATCACACAAATATACGCAATAAATTGAATTGCGTATATTTTTTTATTAAAAATACTTTTTCTTTATAATCTTCTTATTATCAATATTCTATATTAAATATGTTTTTGCGTATTTTGAATATCCTGTCGTATTGTTTTATCCATATTTCATTTGTGTATATCCAAAATGCGCAAGTTGTTTTTTGCTTTATCTTCAAATAATTAACATAAACATTTATGGAATTTTTCTGCTTTTGCGTCATTATTATAGCTGGGGGTACTTCAAACCTAAGCTGGCTTATTCTTTAATTTAAAAATTTTATTATTATGTCAAACATCACCAACAGCAGATTGAGATACAAAGAATATCTGAAAATATATGCAACACATAATATTCCAATTATAGACACAAAAATTTGGGATTATGATGCAACATTGCTCAATGGTCTTAAACTAAATCAGAAATTCTCCAACTATACCAAAGAAGAACTAGCTATTGTGCATGTATATATTGTAAGTAGTAAGTAACGTTGAAGAAATTATTTCACAATTAATTTCCCAGTGCTTTGTATTCTTTCATCAATTTTTAGTTGATAAAAATATACGCCAGTGTATTTGAAACTGTCTTTAGAAATTTTCACTTCATACTCTTTAACAGTATTTATTTTATACACTTCTTTTCCTAAAAGATTATAAAAAACAACACTTACCTTACTATTTGATAAGTCAATATCTTCATTTATTTTAATGATAGCATCATCTACCAATGGATTTGGATATACTTTAATACTTTCTGTTTTGCTATCGAGAAAAGATTCTAGACGATTATTTGCATGAATGTTTTGCGCAACAAACATTAAAAGTATTAAGACTAAACTCTGGAATGTAAATTTTCTACTCATAGGCTTTTCCACATATTCTTATACGAATTTAATAATTTATGTTGAAAAATGCAATATCTGTGCCATTTTTTTTACAAAAGATTATACAATTCTTTCAGCTTCAAAGATAGAGATGATTTTGTCTATTGTTTCATCAACAGTAAGATATGATTTGCCACCAGATGCATTTCTATGTCCACCACCTTCAAAATGTTTTCTGCAGATTTCTTCAACAGAAATTTCTTTTTTAGATCTAAAAGATAATTTAATCATTTTAGCTTCTTGTTTTATCAAGATGGCAACTTTAATTTTTGCAATACTCAATGGGTAATTAACCAAGCCTTCAGTATCGCCATTTTGTAGATTGTATCTATAGGCATCTTTTCTATCAACTAAAATATAAGCAATGCCCAAATCTTCACGCACAGTCAATTTTCTACTTAATGCATTACCAATAAATCTCAATTTTTCTTCTCTACCATTTTGGTTCAGCAGTTCTTGTACAGCAACAATATCAAGACCACATTCTAATAATTTTGCTGTAATCTCAAATGCATTTCTATTGGTAGCACCATTTGAAAAGCTTCCAGTATCTGTTAAAATTCCAGTATAAATACAAGTAGCTACTTCTTTGCTTGGCTCATACTGACTGTCTAATAATTGTAAAAACCTAAAAACCAATTCGCAAGTAGAACAAGCTTTTACATCATGCAGCACAAAATCTGCAAAATCTTTTGGATATAGATGGTGGTCTAATAATACAATTTTTGCCTGAGTTTGCTCAAATGCTTTATTAAATGGTTCTATTCTACTTAAATCATTAAAGTCTAAACAAAATATGATGTCTGCTTCATAAACTAACGCATTACTCAATGTTGGATTTTCTTCATAGTTCCAAACTTCATCGCAATTTGGCATCCAATTAAAATAAAGTGGAAAGTCTGTTGGTGTTACTACACGCACATGATGACCTTTTGGTTGTAAATAATTAAATAAAGCTAAAGAAGAACCCATTGCATCGCCATCAGGTTTTTGGTGCGTAGTTATCACTATTTTTTTAGGCGTAGCTAAAAACGATTGAAGTTCTCCAATATTATTCATACTACAAAGGTAGTAATTATTGTAGTACTACATTTAATATAAAAAGATGAATTGTAAAAAAATAAATAGTTAATTACTTGCATTATTAAAAAATATTATATAATTTTGAAATGCTAAAACTAAAGATTATGAAAAAAACAATTGATCTAACGCAAGTTAGTACACAAAGAATCATTGAAGGCACTATTAGAAATCTTACTCTAAACAAAATTGTAAAAATTAAAAAAGATTGTAACCTTAATATTAAGCTACCAAAAATAGAACTTACAGATGAACAGCTTGTTAAGATTAGAGTAGAATATACACAAGACAATAAATCTATATCTATAAAGCGAAATGAGAAAATACTATTAGATGATTTAAATAATAAAAATACATTTGAGGTAATATATAATAAAGCAGACATCGAAAACAATAATTTGTCTTTTGATATTAAAATTAATGGTGCTACAATTAATATTAATAATATTAATTTTAAGATATTAAATCAAAAAGACAATCAAAATATAACAGTAGCTGATAATATTGTTGCGTGTTGTTGCGGGTTTTCTCATGAGTTGCCACTTTGTAATTGTGCTAATCTAACAGCGACAGCATAATAACCATATTATTCATTGAAAAATAAAAACTTTATGAAAAAAAATATAACGGCTATTTTTCTGTTTATGTGTTTCCTCATAAACATAGCACAAGATGTAAAAACGATTAAAACATATACATATTCTAAGAAAGATGTTGGTTATATCTTAGAATATATTGATAGCAAAGAAGATGATATTATAGAATTCAAATTGAGAATTTCTGATAATTATAGTGAATTTAGAGATCTAATTTATAAATCTAAAGTAGAAAAAAGAGATGTCCCAAACAATATTCCAGATACAATCAGAACAGAGACCACAGGAGATACTTTGGATATAAGAGATACAATATACACAATTAAAACCTCAAATAAATTATATAAAAAAGATACAATAGAAAAAGTGGATACTCTTACTCTGATTGATACAATAGTTACAAAAGATACAACGTCTAAAGTTGAAATTAAAGACAATACATTTACTATAAACACAGAAATTGTAATAGATACAGTTGTTTCAGTTGTTGATTCAATAATTAAGAAGGAACAAATAGTAGAAAAATATGATTTTAAGCTATACAATTCAAAAGATATTAATGCATTTATTTCAGAGATGAATAACGGTGCAAAGAAGCTACATGTAGATAATAATGATAGTTTCGATCCAAAAATGTTAAATGAATTGTTTTTTAATGTGCATATTCAGCTTAGTAAATCTAGTCAAGACTCACAACCAACAGCAGGGATATTAAATATTGAAGAAAACGGTGTGAAAGTCGAATATATGCCATCAATGAATAAGATAGAAAATGTATACTTACATGATATTGGAAGCTGCTTAAAAAACATAGGTCTTGCGCTAAATAAAAAAGATAAAATTGACACATGCTATGAATCGCACACAAAGAATATAGATGGTTTCTACATTGATACAATTTCAATTTCTTGCCTTAATAATAGTGCAAAAAAACTAAGGAGTATTAGCGATAATTACACAAATGGGAAATATAGCCTAGATAAGATAATTGAGGAAACGGATAAGATATTAAAGAATAAGAAAAGTTCCGAAATAAAAAGCCATGAAATAGACAACTTGGCAGATATTTGCAATAATACATTGCAAAAGATAGGAGGCAATAAAGTACAACTAAAAATATCTGATCAAAGTCAATCGCAATTGGTATTTGAGGAAGGGACACTAGCTAATGCTAAAATTATTCTAAAAAATGATAGCTCTAATAATTTAAGACCATATAAAAAAGGAGACGAAATAATATTCTTTAGCAATATACCTATCGGTTTTACTTCTAAGAGAAACTATCTAGATCTAAAAAGGTACTATCTATATGATGCAAAGTATGGTATGTATAGAATTAGACTTTCAGATGTAATAAGTAATTATTTCCCAGAACTTAGTTTATATACTAGAGACCATAGTCCTGCTGATACATCAGTTTCTTTTAATGCAAAAACAGAAAACCTTAACCTTAGACTAATGAAAGCTAAGAATAAAAATTTCTTTGACATTCAACTATATTCAGACTTTAATGGTATTAATAAAGATAAACCTAATGGCTTAATACAAACGGAAATAAGCTATAGAATAAATATTAATTCATTCTTTAAACAAATTGGACAAAAAAAATCAAGTGCAGTAAATATTGTTGATAAAAATAACAAACATTCATGGTCTGGCTTTTCATATATTACTAGTATAACACCATATGCGGCTGTGACCAAAATAGAAGAAAATGGTAGAAACCTAGTATTAGCACCAACTAATGATTCAACTAACAATAAAATTGCAGGGGCACCTCAAAAGCTTAAACTATTAGAATACAATACATTTAAAGTAGGATTTTCAAGCAATTTATTTAAATTTCATTTCCCAAAACTAAATTGGCAGATGTGGAATGTTGGGTTTGAGTTTGGTAGAGTAAAATTCTCAGATACTGCAAAAATAGTACTTGATACAACAACTAATGAAAATGAATATATAATGGATGAGTTTAGAGCTTCAACAATTATGGCAACACCATTCTCAACAGAATTAAATTTCCTTCCAGAAGAAAGATTTAGATTTGATATAAAATACAGCCTAGGCTTAATGTTTTTGCTAAGTGATAAAGTGAATTTTGTAAATAACTTTACTGATAATACTGCGGATTCTAAATTTAGAAATAACATATTACATACAATAGAGTTACGAGCAAGATATAAATTAGACAGAGTTGGTTTCTTGTTTGCTCGTTATAGATTAAACTTCCAGAATAATATAAAAGAATCTAATTTTCATCAAGCACAAGTAGGAATTAGCTTAAGCATATATGATATTTTAGGCAGAAAGTAGTCAGCTTTTTTATAAATATTCTGCATCGAAATGAAGAGGCAATAAATCTTTAATTGATTTAAAGACAAATGTACTGCCATCATTGCCATGTAGAAGAATCTGTATATCTGATTTTTGTTTGCTCTCAGTTTCTAACAATACTTGTCTGCAAATACCACATGGTGCAACAGGAAATTTTACTTCTGTAGTTTGACTGTTGGCAACAATAGCAATGGCATTAATCTTTTCATTTGGATACAATGCCACACAAGCACTAATTGCAGTACGCTCTGCACACAAACCAATAGGATATGATGCATTTTCTTGATTACTTCCTTGTACAGTTTTATTATTATCTAAAAGTAATGCAGCACCTACATTAAACTTAGAATATGGTGCATAGCTATTTTGTTGCGCTGCTCTTGCTTCTTGAATAAGCATTTGCATTTGACTAGGCAAATCTGAAATATTATCAAAATTTTGATATTGTATTGTAATGTTTTTTTCTTGCATACTAAATTTCAAAGGTCTTGTTGTCTATCAATATTTTTAATTTTAATAATCCAATTATAGCAATAGCATCTTTTATTTTCCCATTCATTGCCCATTCTATTGCTTCTGTGATGTGCATTTTCTTTATTTGCAATTCTTCAGTATCATCAGGCGAAATTGTTGTTTTTTCTAAGCCTTGAGCTACAAATATAATGCCTACTTCATCAGTTACAGAGTTTGAGGTATTCAATTCGGCAATTTTAGTCCATTTATTGGCAAAAAATCCAACTTCTTCTTGCAATTCTTTTTTGGCAGAAAGTAAGATGTCATTTTGTAATGGACCACCACCTTCTGGTATTTCCCAGCTATAAGCATCTAATGCATATCTATATTGTCCTACTAAATAGGTGTTGCCTTCTTCATCTATTGGAATGATGCCTATGGCATAATTTTTAAAATGAACTGTACCATAAATACCTGTTGTATTTTTTGGAGTAATGATGTCTGCGATGTTTACACTAATCCAATTATTATCATACACAACCTCTTCTCTTGTCTTCTTAAATGGATTTACATTTTCATCTATCATAATTTAAAGATATAAAATCAAGCGAATAAATAATTGATTTTTGTTAGAATTTAAAATTAGAACCTAAGCCAATTTCTGCATATTGTGCTGTGCCACCATGCGCTTTTACGCCAATATTTAAGTATGGTCTGTTTTTCTTTTCTAATGCCAAGAAATTAATGTTTGTTCCAATTTTGAAATAGATAGGCAAAAACATTTTGTATGGTGTGTGTAAATATGCGCCTAATGCATAAAAAATTGAGGTGCGTCCGAAAGAAATTTCATTACCAACATATAGACTAAGTCTTGTTGCAGCTTTTTGTATTATTTTATCTTGTACTTTTGGTTTATTGACATCATAGTGTGGGTAGCCAAAATCAAACTCTAGCAATGCACCACAATAAAGTTTATTTACAATATTAAAATGTCTTGCATACTGCACAGAAGTACCATAGTTGAGCCAACTTCTATCTTTAATAAATTTAGTTACATCTTGCAAACCAGCATTCAACAAAAATCCTATTTCATTTTTATAATTAACTTTTGGAATAGTATCAAAGTTTAGATTTAATTTTTGTTTTGTAGGTAAATATCTAATGCCCAACATAGCTGTTGGTGTATTAATTCCTAAATTAGGTAGTTTCATAGCACCACTTGAGTAATGAGAAAATGCAATTCCTGTAACAAGTTGTACATTTTCATGAATTTTAAAATGCAATCCAAGTCTTGCTTCAACAAAGATATTGATTGGCATTGCCATGGCATTATTCACTGGATTTTCAATAGCATCGTAGGTTTTGGTTGTATAGGCTAAGCCACCACTAAAACGAAAAATAAGATCTACAATTCTGCTTCTAACAATTGGATAACTAAAGTATGCAAATGCTGCATATCCATTTCCAATGGTATCTCTGTTGTGATGAATTAATGCTGAGAAACCGCCACCAATTTCTGGATATTTTAGTTTCCTTTGCCATGCTTTTGCGCCATCTGTTTGTTTGAATGCTGTAAACTGTATTACATTGGAAACGCCATTAATTGTTGGTTGAAAACCATCAGTATGTCTAAAAACTTTTCCAAGTTGATAATTGGCTTCAAATCCTAATTTATGTTTATAATCAATTATATCTTTACTTTTTGAAATGATATTAGGTGTAAATAAAACATTGAAAATAATTACAAACAAGAATCGTAGAAGTATTTGCATTTCAAAATAAATTAAAAGAATTTCCCAGTAAGGATGCTTACATCATCATTAAACAATACATTTCTTTTGAATTTGGATAGATAATCATACAATACTTTATTGAATAATGATGGTGGATAGTTTTTATTTTTTTGTATAAAATCTATAATTCCAGCTTCTTCAAATTGTTCATTCTCTTCATTTTCTAATTCAGTCAATCCATCAGTAAAACATATGATTGTAGAATCTTTTTCTAATTGGATATTTTGTATTTTTAGTTTAGGCAAATTTTCAAAAGCACCTAACATAGTTGTGCCTTCATCTAGTTTTATTAGTTGATGTTGGTTGAACAGAATTGGTGGTACATGTCCACAATTTACATAAGTAAGCATTCTGCTCATAATATTATATTTTGCAAGAAATAGTGTAACGTATTTGTCGCCATTGGTAATTGAGTATATTTTTTTGTTGAGTTTTAAGATTAGCTCTTGTGTACTCATTTGCATATCAAGCGTAGCATTAAGGTATGCTTGTATATTTGCCATTACTAATGCAGCAGAAATTCCTTTGCCAGAAATGTCTGCTATACAAAAAACAAACTCATCTTTATTTATGTGTATTACATCGTAATAGTCGCCACCAATTCCTTTGTGCGGAAGATAAATGCCATCAAATTCATACAAATTATTTTTTGGTAGTTTTTTTGGAATGAGCATTCCTTGAATATTCGATGCAAGTTCAAGCTCTTTGTCGTATTCTTTTTTTTCTACTTCGCGCTTAAATAGTCTTTTATTTTCAACAGCTACCGCAATAATATTTGTAATAATCTGAGCAAATTCTAGTAGTTCATCTTCTTTAAAATAATGTTCTAATTTTATATCACCAAGCAAGACAAATGCAATTGCATTTTCTTTATGAAATACTGGAATAATATATTTGAATCCAAAAAATAATTTTTGTTCTTCTTTTGTAAGTATTTTTAGTTCTGAGTATTGTTCAATGTGTTTGGCAATTGGAATAAAAACATCTTGGTCATCATCTTTTAACCATATTTTTCTTTTCCAAATATCGTTGAAGATAAAAAATGCCATTTCTTCAACACCTAATTGTTCTTGTATAATTTTTTGATATAGTAAAACTAAATTATCAGTAGAATAATTGTGATTTATAGCTTCTGTAACTTGCAATAAAGAATGCAAATGCTGATGTTTTATGTATAGCTTTGCTTGCACAGCATTAACAGCATCTTGTATCGATAAACTTTTTTGCATTACTACAAAATACAAAAAAAATATAATTTTAATTGAATTATTTTTTATTCTTACTTAGTTGATAACCATCTGTCAAAGTATTTAAAAAAGCAATAATATCTTTGATGTCGTTGTCAGAAAGTTTTAAATCTCCTAAATCTTCTGTATTCATAGTTGCTTTGTATTCTGCCACAAATTTGCTATTAATATCTCTTGTATTATAAAATTCTAAAACTTCATCTAATGTATTGAAAATACCATTGTGCATGTATGGTTTAGTTAGTGCTACATTGCGTAGACTTGGTGTTTTGAATCTTCCAATTTCTAATGGATTTTTTACAAATTCTGATGCTGCAAATCCTGAATCTAATGGTAGATTTTTTTGACTTGGATGTTTTGGAATGCCAATGTTTTCGTATGAATAATCTGTAAATACAATCGTATTTGTAAATTCATTTGGCATGGCTAAATGACAAAGTGAGCATTTACTTTTTATAGTATCTTGAAATAAATTCCAACCACGTAATTCTTGTTCATTTAGCTTTACTTTTCCTTTCAGAAAATAATCAAATTTTGAGGAATATGTATTGACTTGTTTCGATTTTTGAAAACTAATTAATGCTTGCGTGGTACATAATAACAATACTTGGTCGTCTTGTAAGCCTTCTTTGCCAAATATTTTTTCTAATTGATTGTAGTACTTTGCGTTTCTTATCTTTTCTGCAACCTGATGAAAGCTTTTGTTATTCATCTCATGTGGATTGAGCAATGGCGAAAATGCTTGTTGCTCTAGAAACTTTGCTCTTCCATCCCAAAAATGTCCACCAACAGATTCTTCAATGCCTCGTAAAATTGTTGATTGGTTGTTTGGTGCTAATATATTATAAGCTATAGCAATCGTATTTCTAGCTGTATGTGCATCAGGATTTACACCAATGGAAAAAGCTGATTGTCTGGCATCAGAAAATCCGAAAGATGGCGAATGGCAAGAAGCACAACTTATGCCTTTTGGTTCAGACAATTGTTTGTCGAAGAAGATAAACTTTCCAAGCTTTGCAGTGTCCGAAAGAAATTTATCATTAGCAATAAATTCTTCATCATTAGAGAAATAAAAAGACGCAGAATTATCTTTACATGATTGTAGAAAAATAATACCCAAAATTGGTAATGCAATTTTAAACCAATTCTTGCTCATCAACCAAGTTGTTTTGTATAGCATATACAATAATTTCGGAAGTAGATTTTAGTTTCAACTTCTTCATGATATTTTTTTTGTGCGTATATACAGTGTGTGTACTCAAAAACAAATGGTCTGCAATTGTTTTAGCATTCCAACCTTTTGATGTAAGTCTAATGATTTCAGATTCTCTTGATGATATATTTAATGCTGTACAATTGTCATCTTCTTTGTGAAGATGTTTGTCTATAATAATGTCAATTACTTTGTGACATAAGAATTTTTCATGATTTGCAGTTGCTTCAATAGCATTGATAATTTCCTCATCATCGCATTCTTTAGTCAAAAATCCTTTAACACCATCGTTAATTGATTTTAAGATAGTTTCTTTATTATTGTCTGTTGATATAACTAGAAATTCAGTATTTGGATGTTTTTTCTTAATTGTCTGAATAATATCTACATTAAAATGATTGGGTTGAGCATAATCAATAATAATAATATCAGCCTTATTTTTCTCTAAACTACAAAGCAACTTTTCTGCATTTTCTGCTTCATCAATACATTCAATATGGTTGACTTCTGAAATTATTTTATTCAAGCCAATTCTTATTAGCATCTGAGCATCAGCAATAATTACTCTAATCTTGCTCTTCATAATTTATAAAGAATGTTTTTTATGTAGAATAAATCTACTTAAAGATTTTTGTTTTACCAACAGAATGCAATATTAATTAACTTTAGATACACAAACATAACAGTACAAGAAAATATACCTTTGGTAATTTTTTTTTCTAAAGTGGTGTTTTTTGTAAAATAAAGTTTAATTTAGCACCCTAAATTTACATGTAATTATGTCTGACATAGCAGCACGCGTAAAAAAAATAATCATAGAAAAGTTGGGTGTAGAAGAAACAGAAATTACTCCAGAGGCTAACTTCGAGATGGATTTAAAAGCAGACTCACTAGAAACAGTTGAATTGATAATGGAATTTGAGAAAGAATTCAATATCGTAATTCCAGATGAGCAAGCAGATAAAATAAAAACTGTAGGCGAAGCTATTGCATTTTTGGAAGCTAATGTATAATTAGCACGTTTTGGATATTGCCAACAACATCATATATAAAATACTTAATTTATGAATAATGTAGTTGTGACAGGCTATGGTGCAATTACGCCAATTGGAAATAGTATTTTAGAGTTTAGTAAAAATCTATATAATGGTGCATCTGGTGCATCTACAATTTCACGATTTGATACAACAAAATTCGCAACAAAATTTGCTTGTGAAGTAAAGAATTATACACCAACTGATTTTTTTGAACAAAAAGAAGTAAGGAAATATGACTTATTTACACAATATGCTTTAGTAGCAACAAAAGAAGCCATAGAATTTGCTGGGTTAAATGATATTAGTAAAATAGATAAACATAGAATAGGTGTTATTGCAGCTTCTGGAGTTGGTGGCATAGCTACATTCCAAGAAGAAATGTATCAATACTGGCAACACCAACAGCCACGTTATTTCAGTCCATACTTTGTTACAAAGATGATAGTAAACAACATTGCAGGACATATTTCAATGATATATGGATTTAATGGATTAAATTTTGCTGTTGCATCAGCATGTTCTTCTTCCGCACATGGAATAATTAGTGCTGTGCAGAATATTCAATTAAACAAAGCAGATGTAATCATTGTAACTGGCTCTGAAGCACCAATACACGAAGCAGGAATAGGCAGTTTTAGTGCAATGCGTGCATTGTCTACCAACAACCAAGAACCAACTTTAGCATCAAGACCATTTGATACGCAAAGAGATGGTTTTGTACTTGGAGAAGGTGCCGCTTGTTTAATATTAGAATCAGAAGCACATGCACTCAAAAGAAATGCAAAAATATTAGCAAAAATTGATGGTTATGCCATGAATGCAGATGCTTACCATATTGCAAAACCAATGCCTAATGGCGAAATGATTGCATACAATATTGCAAAATGTTTGGATGATGCAAACGTACAAATTAGTGAAATTGATTGCGTGAATGCGCATGCAACATCTACACCACAAGGCGATTTGGCAGAAATAAGTGCTTTAAATACTGTTTTTGGTGATACACTAAAAAATATAAATATTACAGCCACAAAATCTATGACTGGACATTTGCTAGGTGCAGCAGGAATTATGGAAAGTGTGGCTAGCATACTAACAATAGAAAAGCAGGAAGTACCACCAACTATAAATCTAAAAAATAGAGACGAAGCAATTGCAAAAGAAATTAATTTAACGGAAAACATAGCACAGAAAAGAGATGTAAACTATGTACTGAATAATAATTTTGGTTTTGGTGGCCACAATGTTTCCATACTTTTTAAGAAATATAATGTTTGATTTTCTTAAAAATATAATCTTCAGAAGTGCAAAGAAAGATATACAACAGAAGTCTGTAGCATATAAACATGGTGCATTGTATCAGCGTGTTGGCTATTTTCCAAAAGAAGAATTAATTTATATTAAAGCATTGACGCATTCATCGTATAATAAAAAAACATACGAAAAAAATGAAAGACTAGAATTTTTAGGTGATGCCGTTTTGAATTTTGTGATAGCTGAAATATTATATGAGAAATTTGAATATAAAAACGAAGGACAATTAACTAGGTTAAGATCTAATATTGTAAGTAGAAAATATTTGAATGAAATTGGATTCAACTTAGACTTGCATGTATATCTTAAGCATAAATTACATCCACAGTTTTATAAAACATCACCAGATATTGTTGGCAATACATTTGAAGCATTGATTGGTGCCTATTATGTAGATTTAGGTATTGCCACAGTAAAAGAGATAATATACAAATTATTGATAGAACATATAAACTTTGATGAGTTAATAGCTCAAGCAAAAGACAAAAAAAGTTATTTGTTTGAGTGGTCGCAAGTAGAGAAAAAAACAATAAGATTTGAGCATACATCAGCAGACAATGTGCCTCATGCATTCCATGTTAAAATATATATTAATGATGATTATATTGCTGATGGATATGGGAAAACTAAAAAAGAAGCAGAGCTAGAAGCTTGTACCAATGCCTGTTCTATTCTTGATGTTTAGTCTTCTATAAATTTGTGAAGTGTAAAGCTGAAAGTAGTTCCTTTGCCTAAGCTACTACTTACATTGATGGTTTCTTCGTGTGCTTCAATAATATTCTTTACAATAGAAAGTCCTAATCCTGTTCCACCTACTTTTCTACTTCTACTTTTGTCTGCTCTATAAAAACGTTCAAAAATTCTTGGAAGCTTTTCTTCTTCTATGCCTGTTCCACTGTCAGATATTTCAACAATATATTGTTCGTCAATATCGTATAGTCTAATATCTACTTTTCCACCATCTATATTATATTTTATTCCGTTTGATATTAAATTTTCTAATACTTGTAAAATTCTATTTTCATCAGCAAATACAAAATATTCGTTCTCATTTGCATGAATTTTTACATGTACATTATATTCTTGTGCCATAATTTGATAATGATACATTACTCTCTTGAGTAATTTTACAATATCAAAAGCAGTTTTTTCAAGTTGTATTCTTCCTGTTTCAAATTTCGATATTTCTAACAGATCACTTACAATCGTTTCTAATCTGTCAATGTTTGATGCAGCCTTTTCTAGGTATGATTTAATAAATGTAGCATCATCAAGATCTGAATCTAAAAGTGTTTCAATATAGCCTTGTGCATTAAAAATTGGTGTTTTTAGCTCATGTGATACGTTGCCTACAAATTCTTTTCTATACTGTTCAAGTTTTCGTAGTTCTCTTATCTGTTTATTTTTATTGATAGCCCATTCTGCAACATCACGTTCTACTGTTCTTAAGATATTATCTTTTGATGCTTTTAATTCTTTTTCAAACTTTAATGGTTTACCAATTGTTTTATATATTATTCCAATCTTATTATATATAAATCTTTTTAATACATATCGTATTAAAATAAAACTTGCAAAAAGTATGGCAACAAAAAATGAGATAATAATTTCAAAAGGCGTGTTGAGTAAGAAAATGAAATGTATAATTATAAAAAAGGCAGTAGATAAAATTGCTACTGCCAAGCTTGTAATAAATGCTATAAAACTTAAGGAAGGACTTTTCCTCATATTTCTTCAAATTTATATCCTATACCTTTTACTGTTTTGATTAAATCTTCTCCTAACTTTTCTCTTAATTTTCTGATATGAACATCAATTGTTCTATCACCAACTATGATATCTCTTCCCCAAATTTCATTCAAAATTTCATCACGTTTAAATACTTTTCCTGGTTTAGATGCAAGTAAATAAAGTAATTCAAATTCTTTTCTTGGAACAGCCATTTCTTCACCATTGAAAGTAATTAGGTAACGTTCTCTATCTATTTTAAGATTTCCAACTTCTAATGTAGAAGCTTTTGCTTCTTTACTTTCATATCTTCTAAGCAATGCTCTTAGCCTGCTTATTAATACACGTGGTTTAATTGGTTTGCTAATATAGTCATCAGCACCAGTTTCAAATCCAGCTATTTGAGAATAATCTTCAGTTCTTGCTGTTAAAAATGCAATAATTGTATTTTCAAATTGTGGTAATTCTCTTAGTGTTCTACATGCTTCAATACCATCCATATCAGGCATCATCACGTCCAATAGAATAATATCTGGTTCTTCTTTCTTTGCTATTTCAACAGCTTGCCTACCATTTTCTGCTGTTAACACTTCAAATCCGTCTTTCTCTAAGTTATAGCTTAGAAACTCTAAAATGTCTTGCTCGTCATCAACTACCAACACTTTAAATTCTTTTTCATTTGTACTCATATTCTATTTATCTTAACGCTAATTTAATGCTTATTTTTGTAAAAAAAAATAATTACTACACAAACATAAAAAAAATTATCATTCATTCAATATATTAGCAGATATTTTTAAACAATTATAGTAGAATACTTATGAAAGGAATAATTTTAGCAGGTGGCTCAGGCACAAGATTGTATCCAATTACTTATGCAATCAGCAAACAAATCATGCCTATTTACGATAAACCAATGATTTATTACCCACTTTCTGTACTAATGCAAGCCAATATCAATGAAATTTTAATTATATCTACACCACATGATATGCCAAATTTCCAAAGATTGTTGGGCAACGGAGAAATTTATGGTTGCAAGTTTAGCTATGCAATACAAGAAGTGCCTAATGGACTTGCACAAGCATTTGTGATTGGAAAAGAATTTATTGGTAATGATAAGGTAGCTTTAATTTTGGGTGATAATATTTTCTATGGCTCAGGATTAGAAGACTTATTAATGAAAAATAATGATCCTGATGGTGGCGTTATTTATGCTTATCATGTTTCAGATCCAGAAAGATATGGTGTTGTAGAATTTGATAATACATTTAATGCCGTGTCTATTGAAGAAAAACCATTGCAACCTAAGTCAAACTACGCTGTCCCTGGTTTGTATTTTTATGATAATTCTGTAATTGAAATTGCAGAAAACTTACAACCATCACCACGTGGCGAATACGAAATTACTGACGTAAATAAAGAATATTTAAAACAAGGCAAACTAAAAGTTGGAATTTTAGATAGAGGCACAGCTTGGTTAGACACAGGCACTTTTGATTCATTGATGCAGGCATCACAGTTTGTGCAAGTAATAGAACAAAGACAAGGCTTAAAAGTAGGTTGTATAGAAGAAATTGCATTCAGAAAAGGATTTATAGATAAAGCACAATTGCAGAAAATAGCAGAACCATTATTAAAAAGTGGATATGGACAATATCTAATTGAACTGCTAAAATAAATTATAACTAAATGAAAATAATAGTAACAGGCGGAACTGGTTATATTGGTTCGCACACCATTGTAGATTTATTACAAAATAATTTTAAAGTAATATGTATAGATAATCTTGCACGTTCAACAACTTATCCAATCAATGCAATTAAAGAAATTACAGGTAAGGATTTTGAGTTTGAACAAATAGATTTATGCAATAAGCAAGATACTTTCAGAATTATTGAAAAGCACAAAGATGCAGTTGGAATTATACATTTTGCTGCCTACAAAACTGTACCAGAATCTGTTGCCAATCCACTACTATATTATCATAACAATTTAGATTCATTATTAAATTTATTAGAAGCAATAGAAATTTACGGTATTCCAAATTTTGTATTCTCATCTTCATGTTCAGTATATGGCAATGCAAAAGAACTACCAGTAACCGAAGATACACCATTTCAAGAAGCTGAAAGCTCATACGCACATACTAAACAGATTGGCGAACAGATGATACAGCATTTTGCTAAAGTACATTCTAATCAATTTATATTGTTGAGATATTTTAATCCAATTGGCGCTCATCCAAGTGGTTTGATAGGTGAAATGCTAAAAAACAGACCAGATAACTTGGTGCCATATATTACACAAACAGCAATTGGAAAATTAGAGCAACTTACAGTCTTTGGTGGCGATTATCCAACAAGAGATGGCTCTTGTATCAGAGATTATATACATGTATGTGATATTGCACATGCACACATTGGCAGTACAATATTTAATTGATAATAAGAATAATTCTAATTGTGAGATATTTAATTTAGGTACAGGAAATGGTGTTTCTGTGTTAGAAGCTATT
Source organism: Sphingobacteriales bacterium (assembly GCA_016699615.1). Lineage (NCBI taxonomy): Bacteria > Pseudomonadati > Bacteroidota > Sphingobacteriia > Sphingobacteriales > Sphingobacteriales bacterium. The sequence continues at coordinate 1,456,004 of CP064984.1, forward strand.
CAATCTTTTGAGAAAGTAGCACAACAAAAACTAAATTATGTAGTAGGCAACAGAAGAGCTGGCGATGTTGAATCTATTTATGCCAATAACGGAAAAGCAAATTCAACACTAAATTGGGAATGTAAATTTTCACTTGATGATGCAATGCTTTCTGCATGGAAATGGGAACAGAAAATGAAAGAATTAAATTTATAATATGCACCAAAGTTTTGAGACGATATGTATTAAAGATGAGCCAATAGAAAACCATGCATCACATGCATTGCCTATCTACGCTACATCTACATTTGTGTACGATGATATTGATAGTGCATTAGATTATTTTAAAGGAAAATCGGACAAACATGCTTACTCAAGATTGAGTAATCCTACTACAGAAACTGTAGCCAAAAAGATAGCTAGATTAGAAGGTTTTGATGAGAAAAATCCAATAGAAACATATGGTGTATTATTTGGCTCAGGTATGGCTGCAATTAGTACAGCAGTACTAGCTGTAGTAAAGTCTGGCGATACCATAATTACAACAAATAATATATATGGCACAAGTAATGAGCTGCTAACAAGTTTATGCCAAGAATATCAAATTCAGACAGTATATATAGACTTAAATAATACAGTAGCGTTAGAAGATTTTATTAAAAACAATAACAATGTAAGTGCTATCTATATTGAAACACCAACAAATCCAACATTAGATTGTTATGATTTAGAAAATATTGCTTCAATTGCTCAAAAGTATAATGTAAAGACAATTGTAGATAACACATTTGCCACACCATATATTCAACGACCAATTCATTTAGGAATTGATATTGTTATACATTCAGGCACAAAGTTTTTAAATGGTCATGGTACAGGCATTTCAGGTGCCGCAGTTACAGCATCTAATGAAATATATCAAAAAATAAATAGATACAAAAAAATATTAGGTGGAATATGCTCACCATTTGAAGCATATTTATTAAACAATGGCATAAAAACATTACCAATAAGAATGCAGAAACATCAAGAGAATGCAATGGCACTAGCTCAATTTTTAAATACACAAAGCAGAATTAAAAAGACGAACTACTTAGGATTAGAATCACACAAAAGTCATGCTATTGCAAAAAAGCAAATGCTAGGATTTGGTGGAATGTTGAGCTTTGAAATTGATGGAAATTTTGATGATGCAATTCAATTTATGAAGAAAATTAAATATTGCACAATTACAGCAACATTAGGCACAGCAGACACGTTAATCACACATCCAGCGAGTACAAGCCACAGCAATATGCCAATAGAACAAAGAATAGCTGCAGGCATTACTGATGGTTTAATTCGAGTTTCTGTAGGATTAGAACATATAAATGATGTAAAAATTGATATCGAAAATGCTTTAAAATAAACTATTCTACACAAATCGTTCACATAAAATACACAAACTCGTTCATAAAAGACACCAATTCTACGAAATAAACACAAAAATTACACTACAATATAAAATGCAATATAGAATGGTTGCGTAGCTTTGCAATACACACACAACACACACAGTATGATTTTTTTTGAACAAAAACTCAATAGAGTTATAGTAGTTCTTTGTTTTATTGTTGGTATTCATCATACGTATGCTCAAAAAAATGACACTATTTTGGCTAATTTAGAAGTAGTAGATTCTGTTCACACAAAGACAAAGAAAAAGGCTATAATTGGTTTTCAAACTTGGTATAATAATCAGAAAACAGAAGGATTATCTATCAACCAAAAGACAGAAAAAAAATGGTATGAAAATTTTGCTATTCGTGGCTACGCACAATTTAGATACAATAGGTTGCTAGAAACAAACAAAGACCTAAAGTGCGAACAATGTGACAAAAATATTGGCAATGGTGGAGGATTTTCATTCAGAAGAATTAGGCTAGTATTTTATGGACAAATAGGCAAGCATGTTTATTTCTACATTCAGCCAGATTTTGCGAGTTCTGCATCATCAACACAACAACATTTTGTGCAACTTAGAGATGCATACATGGATTTAGGTATAGGCAAAAGCAATGAGTTTCGATTTCGATTAGGACAAAGCAAGGTGCCTTTCGGATTTGAGAATATGCAATCTTCACAAAATAGATTACCACTTGACAGAAATGATGCACTGAATAGTGCCGTTGCAAATGAACGAGATATTGGTGTTTTTTTCTATTGGGCACCAAAAAAAATGCGTCAACATTTTTCTGATATGGTGAAAGAAGGATTTAAAGGTTCAGGAGATTATGGTATTGTAGGATTTGGTGTATATAATGGACAAACATCTAATAAACCAGAACTAAATAGAACACCACATGTTGCATTTAGAGCATGTTATCCTATAAAAGTAAAAAATCAGATTATAGAACCAGCTATTCAAGCATATTCTGGGAAATACACGCTTTCTTCGGAATTAATATCTACTGATACAAAGGTGAAAGCAGATAAGAACTATATAGATCAAAGAATTGCAGGAAGTTTTATCTTATATCCAAAACCATTTGGTATTCAAGCAGAATATAATTTTGGAAGAGGGCCAGAGTTTAATAAAAAAACAGACTCAATAGAAGTAAAAAATCTACATGGAGGTTACATTACATTATCTTATTTCTTACCTATCAAAAACAAATTATTTATCCTTACTTTAGAGCTCAATATTATAAAGGTGGCAAAAAACATGAGTTAGATGCACGAAGCTATGAAGTTAAAGAGTTTGAATTAGGATTAGAATATCAACCAGTAAAACAGTTTGAGTTTGTAGTAGCTTATGTATATGCACAACGCAGGTTCGAAGACTTTAAACTACAAGACAATTATCAAAAAGGACATATTATTAGATTACAAGCACAAGTTAATTTCTAGAAAATATTAAACATAACAACAATCAATTAAAAGATAAAAAACACAATTATTAAAATTAAACATTAAAAATATGGCATTATCATTTTTAAAATTTTTCCAACCAAAAGACAAAGTATTTTTCAATTTGTTTGAACAAGCAGTTGATATCATGGCAAAAACCAGCGAAGTATTCATCGAAGCAATGAAGGCTACAGATGCTAAAAGATTTGAATTATTGGCGCAAACAAGCGGTTTAGAACATCAAGCAGACAATGTAACACACAATATCTATGTAGAATTAAACAAAAATTTTATCACACCATTTGATAGAGAAGATATACATGAGCTAGCATCAGCATTTGATGATGTTGTTGATTACATAGATGAGATTGGACACAAAATGAAAAACTACGAATTCGGAGAATTTAATGACTTTGTGTACAGAATGGCAGAACTTAACCACGAATCAATAAAAGAATTAAAAAATGCAATTTATGGTTTAAGAGACATCAAAAATCTAAAATCAGTAAATGATTCTTGCTTAAAAGTACATAGCTACGAATCAAAAGTAGATTTATTGTATAGCGAAGCAATGGGCGATTTAATTAGAAATAATAAAGACAATCCAGTGAGAATTATCGTGATGAAGGACTTATATGAAGATTTAGAACTAATATCAGATAAATGTCAAGATGTATCAAACGTTGTTGAGTCTATTGTAATAAAATATTCATAAGAGACAGAAAATAATTATTTAAAAAAGTATTTAATCCAAAATATAAATTCATGGAATTTGTAATAATCGTCATAGCTTTAGCACTCATTTTTGATTATATCAATGGTTTTCACGATGCAGCAAACTCAATAGCTACAATAGTTTCTACAAAAGTGTTAACACCATTTCAAGCAGTGTTGTGGGCAGCATTTTTCAACTTTGTAGCCTTTTTAATTTTCAAAGACCATGCAGTTGCCAATACAATAGGCAAAACAGTAAACGAAAGTTTTATAACACTTCCTGTAATTTTTTCTGGGCTAGTAGCTGCAATTATTTGGAACTTGTTGACTTGGTGGTATGGCATTCCATCATCATCATCACATACACTTATTGGTGGCTTTGCTGGTGCAGCTATTGCACACGCATTTTTAGTAAACGGAATGATGCCTGTGGCAGATATTATTGATAGTGAAAAAGTATTGAAAACAGTTGCTTTTATCTTTTTAGCACCACTAATAGGTATGATCATTTCTATGTTTTTTACGCTAATAATGATGAACAACAATACATGGATAAAATGCGCAGTACTGTCACTTACAGCAGTTGCAATTTGGTTTATGTTTATCAGATTTCAAGAAAAAAAGATTGATGCAAATATTGATAAATTCTTTAGAATTGAAAAATATCAAAAAGACCTAAAAGACCCATCTAAAAAAGATGAATATCCAAAAATAGAAGAAAAACTAGCTAAAGCAAAAGAGAACGCAACAACATCATATCCATTCATTTCACAGTACGAAAGTAAAGGTGGAGAAAAAATTGCAGCAGAAATAGCCAGCAAACATAGATTTGAATGCGGTAACCACATCAAGAATTGAAGACAAACTAAAACTCTTTTTTGAGGTAAAAAAACTAGAGAACTTAGCAAAAAAAGATGCTAAAAAATATGAAGTAGCTTATGCTGATGCCAAAAGAGCAGTAGACTCATTAAAACCTATTGCAAAAATGCATCAAGAACTAGGCATGCACGAAATGGCAGAGAAAATGTATGCTTCAGGTTTAATTCAACCTAATAAACATGATGATTTTGTAAAAACAGTTGAGATAGATATACAAAAAGACTTAGCAAAAGAAATGGATAAATCAAACAATAGAATTATTCGTTTTGGATTAATTGCTATGTTAGCTTTAATCATTATATCATTTATTTATAATGAAAAAATTAAAGAACCAAGTGCGGCACGTACAGCCAACAATTTTAAACAACTACAATTGTTGTCTTCAGCAGCATTTAGTATTGGGCATGGTGGTAATGATGCACAAAAAGTAATGGGTATTATTGCAGCAGCACTTATAGCCAATGGCAACATTGCTGATATAAAAAATATGCCAGATTGGGTACCATTGTCTTGTTATTTAGCAATTGGCTTAGGTACATTGAGTGGTGGTTGGAAAATTGTAAAAACAATGGGTTCAAAGATTACGAAAGTTACACCATTAGAAGGCGTTTGCGCAGAAACTGCTGGCGCAACAACATTGTTCTTAACAGAGCAAATGGGAATTCCAGTTTCTACAACACATACAATTACTGGTGCAATTATTGGTGTTGGTGCAACAAAAAGATTAAGTGCAGTACGTTGGGGCGTTACCATCAATTTACTTTGGGCATGGATACTAACCATTCCAGTTAGTGCAACTCTAGCAGCATTTACGTATTGGGTAGTACAATTTTTTATAAAATAGGCAATTCTAAATATTAATTAAAGGAACCTAGAATGTCTATTGACTTTTGAGCTTGTTCTAATTTTGTTAAAATAGCTGGCTTTTCGCCTTGTGCCATACCAAGTACATAGATATCAAACTCATACTCATCATTTTGATTGGTAAGAAATGTTGTAAGACCTTGTTCATCTGAATAGCCATGTTCTCTATATGTAATTTTTGGACTAAAACGTGTGCGTATAATTTGCTGGATAGGTATTTCTACAAATACATTTTTATCTATAAAAATAGAAATAAAGGCATCACCAATAAATGGAATAACACCTAGCCAAGCAAAACGATATTTAAAAAACACCAATCGTTTGTTGGTTAAATATAATATTCCACTATTGTATGATTTTGTGTCATTCTTTCTTAGAAATTTGACTTCCTCATTTACTTCTATTATATTTTCATTTGGAGTTTTATCAAAAGTAAAATTTTTGCGAGCCTTGTTACCAAGAGATACAAATACAAAAGAAAGTATCACTACAATAACAAATAATACAATTACAATCATGTTTTAAGATTTTAATTTTATGGTTGTTTTCTTAACTAAGATGTTATCTAAGATAAAAAAACAAGATATTCCAAAATAGCTATACACATTTATGAAGAATTATTTATATAAAGTTATTAAAAATAAATTAATGCAATTTGATTTTAATAAAAGAATAATAAATCAACACTAAAGGTATTTTTTATTAAATAAAAAGCCTAAAACATAAATAAATATATTTTGAGCCAAAACTATGAAAAAGAGAAAATGTTTGTGTCTATTACTCTACCTGTAATCGTACAAAACATCTTCTTTGTTGTCTTATTCTAGAAAACTACCAAGGTATATACATTGGTGTTAGCGTATATTTATCTGTGGTTGTTCTATCTCCTAATTGACCGACACTATTATCACCACAAGCCCAAAGTGTATGATCATTCTTTAACACTAAGCTATGATATCCTCCAGCACTCATTGTGCTTACATTATTAGCTATTTTTACTAAAGTGTGTCTAAATTTAGAACTCATTGCTTTTACATTTTCTGTAATTTTTAAAAGTTAATTTTTATCAGTATTAGTACTATCTCCAAGCTGTCCATTATTATTATAGCCACAAGCCCAAAGTGTATTATCTGCTCTTAGTATTAAAGAGTATTCATCTCCAGCATCAATTGCTGCAATTTTAGTTGTGTTTTTTTCTTTTCTGCATGCTGTGGCTAGTATTATGCATAGCATTAGCGTTATTAATTTTAAGTTTTACATTTTTTATTAAAAATAAATTACCAGCATTTTGGTTTTTTGGCAAACTTTATTCCTGTATTAGCTGTATTTACTATTGTATTTCCGTATGCTGTAAGCGTATTGTAATTACCATTGGTGGTCATTTGTCTTGCACCACAATTGTCTTGTATCCAAATCCAAGCTAAGTATCCAATGCCATTAGTATGTGCTGCTTGCATAGTTGTTACTATATCTAAGTTTAAAGTACAGTTGCCTGCATTGTCATCTTGTCTATTGGAAATTTCACCTAACAAAATGGGAATATTCCAAGTAGCAGCATCGTTTAAAAGTGTAGTGATTGCAGATGCCGTTGGTGCATATGCAGACCAATAAGTATGTGCTGAAAATATTAGGTTGTGTTTTGGGTCTGTATTCTGCAAACTTGCACCAATACTTTTCCACAAATTGATATGTTGTCCGCAATCAGAAGCATCTAACACTAATGGCATATCTAAACCAGCATTACGAAGATTATTAATGATGGTTTCATACATTGTTTTAAATCTATTTTCATCGTTGTTATACCATTTCACATAGCCAGCTTCGTTCACAGGATTTATCATTAACCACTTTTTGTGTTTTAATAAAATTGCTTTTACGTTAGCTTGTGTAAACCAATTGCAAGTAGTAATAATAGACTCTACACTATTAGAACAAGTTTGGTCGTGTAGTTCTAAGATAGGTATCATTTTATTTTGGATACAACGAGACAATGCAGAATCTAATAAGGCTAGATTGCTATATATAGGTGCATTGTTATTGGCATACCATACAATGCGTACTGTATTGGCACCAGACTTTGCTATTTCGGGAAATAGATTTTCTGAAGCATTCCAGCCCCAACCGTAAACGGCATAGTTAACTCCTTTTGGAATAATTGTATCTCCACAAGGTGCAATAATGTGTTTACCTTTTACTGTAATTGTTGGATTATTTACAATAGGTGTTGGTGTACCACCGCCAGTAGGAATGCAAGAACAAAGACCTACCATTAAGATTAAATAATAAAATAGATTTTTCATAATGTATATAATAATATTTATTACTTTTTCCAATCTTCAGGCCAATTTAATAATCTATCTAAGCTTTTGTATGTACCATATTCTATAGCATGTTGTCCTCCTGCTGTGCCTGGCACACTGGTTTTAAATTCTTTTATTCTAAAATAACGCCAATTTTTATAATCTATAAAATAATGCTGTGTAGTACCAGAGGCTCCAAACACTTGAAAATAGTTATCAATATTTTGCCAATCATAAGATGCGCCTATTATGCTAGAGATGTCTTCTACGCTATGATCGTAGTTAGTTGTGGATGAACTTGAAGTATTTTTTTGATATACAATACATTTGCTTTGTTTGAAGAAAAAGTGAATACCATAACCAATGTAACCACCTGAGCCGGTTGGAATTTTAATAAAGTTGAGTGTGCTGCCTTCAATTTGTTTACCTTTAGCAAATGATTTAACAAAAATTGACTCATAAGCATTCCAATTTGTCTGTGTAAAGTTTCTCTTTCCATTGGCATTAGATCCAATTTGACGCACACGTATACTATCTGCAAAAACAAAGTCTGTAAGATATAAACCTGAATTTGCTGATTTAATATAATTAGGGAATGTACTTACATCAATTAAACTATCTAAAGTATATGGACCTTCTGTAATTTCCATAGAATCTTTAACAACATCTATCATTTTAGCTTTAAAGTATTTTTTCTGAGCTGAATTATCTGCACCTAAGAGCATAAAACAATAATCATCGTCGCCTCCATCAAATGGATTATTTACATCGTATAATACCGTTTTTGATGAATTATTGGTTGGAGATGGTTGAGGCGATGGTGTATTGTTGTTGGAACAACTATAGATAAGAAATACAACAACAAATTTTAAGATTTTAATAAATGTACTCATTATAAATAATTTTTATTTTCTTAAGGTATTAAAGTAAGCTCATCTTCCCATATATTTCCAGGTGGCATATCTATTTTATTTACAATTCTTTTTAAATTTAGTTTGTTGCCACTCAAAGAAACTATACTAAAAGAATCTATTTCATCAGGAATGCCAGGTTGGTAATTAATGACTAATGTTTTTTCATCATTTATGATGTTATATTTATACTTTTTAATTCTTCCTACTACATTCCCAAAACAAGCATTCTCGTTGTCGCCTTCTGTAATATATACATCTCCATTTTCATAAAAATTATATACACTATTTTTCCAACACCATTTTGAATAGGTATCTCCATCTTCTTTAAATGCAGTAGATTTCCATTTATTGTTTATCAATTTAGATTGAAATGATGGTAGTGTTTCTTTTTTACATGCTATGTTTAGAACTATTGTAACAAAGAGTACGATTGTTGATACTTTTTTTATATTCATGATTAATTATTTTATAATTTTAAATTAAAAATGTCATTTTTCTCCAGCTCGTATTTCTACATTTGGTCTAATGTCATAGGCTACTTCTTTTACAGTTACAGATTTATAATCTGCAGAAGCATTGATTTTCATCCAACCATAATGTCGTTCAGTACCAATCATAAAACGTACACCTACTAAAACATCACCTTTTCCTGCAAATCCATAATTATCATCTGGATATCCTGGAGATTTTTCAAGTTCAAAAAAATTACAGTAGCTTTCCCAAGTGGAAGAGCCACCACTAATCAGATCATTGTTATTTAGTGGTTTTACATAATCATCTGAATTGATTTCTTGCGTAAGATATTCATTGCCTGTTTGTGAATAATCTAACCATAACTCATAATCAAGATCGTTGTCAGCATCTTTGTATAAATCTAATTCAATTTCAAAATCTAGCATACCATCATCGTTTATATCAATACTCATATCTGATTCGGCATTATACGAACTTACTTTCATTTCTAAATTTACAACACGATGGTTGATGTTTGGATTATCTGTTTCTTTTTTACATGCCCATATTAATAAGCTTATACAAATAATAATTAAAATGTTTGTTCTCATAATTTTTTGGTTTTATTCGTGATAAGAAAATTTACCTTCTGAAATGGATAAAATATTGCCTTCTACGCATTGCATTGTTCCGCTAAAAGTAGCTTCAACAATTTGTGGATCTTTTGATACTTTTATAATATTAATAGTTAGTTGACTACCTTGCATTGTGCCACCACACAAATAATTACTTGCTGTTAAATTCGCAAATTGTGCTATATTTTGATTGACACCTGCATTGCTGCTATTAGGTATATTTACCGTGTATGTTCCTTCTATTTCTGTATTATATAAATTAATATTAAAAGCTTGCTGTGTGGCACCACTACCTTTTGCTCCAGCTATATTGATTAATTTTGGTCCCAATGCCTCAGAAAAATGATAACTGCCAAAAATTTCACTGGCATCAGATTCCCAATAAATCCCATCAATTTTAAAACTAAGATGATTTTTACTTGTAGATGTGTTGTTTTCTTTAGAGCATGATGCACATGAACTAAATAACATTAATGCTATTATTGTACCTAGGATGTTAATCTTTCTTTTCATTTTTAATCTTTTTAGTTATTTTGTAAAATTGATTATACCAACCATAGATTACAAATCAATTTTATGTATCTTGTAATAAACATTATATCGAAATGAATTTATTTTTAATCAATAAAAGGTTGAAAATCATATACTTAAATCATTATTTTTGTAATAATTTTTTAAACGAACTAAGTATTCTAAATCAATGATTTTTAACTATAAATTATGAAAGAATTACTTACTGTACGCGTTATTTTAGCATTAGAAGATGAGTTTTTAAACTACCTTTTAACACATTTAAAGAATGAAAAAAGGCAATCTTTGCTAGTTTTATTAAAAAATATTCTACTGGTTAAAGATGATGAACAAATTAATAAACAAATTATTTTTAAAAAAGTATTTGGTAAAAAATGGAACAAAGAGAATGATTATCTTTTAAGGAACGAATTAAAATTATTGAAAGATAAAATTGAAAAAAAATATATCATCTATCAAACTCCAAAATATATTCAAACATTAGAGAATAAGATTAAATTAGATTTTTATAGAAATATTAAAATATCAGATGAGTATTATAGTTTATACAAAATTTATCAAAAAGAAAATCAAATAAAGCTAGATTTTGGTGATGCCATAGAAAGAAATATTGAGTATGCTGACTATGCAAGAATAAATACTGCAAATTACCAAGAACGAGGAGAATTGTTGAAAAAAAATCTATTAGAAATAGAACACAATCTAAATCAATTTTATATAACACATAAGTATAAAATAGATACGATAAGGTCTCATTTATTATTACAAAAAAAACAAATCACTAATCAAAATAATAATATTTTTTTTGAGTACATAGACATAAATATTCCCGCAAATAGTCAAAAAAATGCTTTCAATGATTATTGTATTGCTTATGCTAACGCTTATTCTAATTTTGATGCGTCTACTATAGAACAATGGGAAAATGTGTATAATCTTTTGAATAAAATACCTAATCAATTTAAAAATTATGATAAAGAATTATATCAAACATTAAGTACATTGGCTACAGTTTGCTCTATACGTTTAGATTTTGTAAAATCTGATTATTATTTTAATATTTTGTTCAATTCCTTACCAGAGAATTTATTAAAACAAAATATGAATGCATATTTAAATTATATTACTAATTTGAATAAATTAAAAAAATTTAAAGTTAGCAAACAGCAATTAATTAGTGCAGCAAAATTATTTGGAAAAAACATCACTCAAACTCCACAATATAGAACTCAGGAATTAGTTACTGCAATTTATTTGAATGACAAATTAGAGCTTAAAAAATTAATGGCAATAGATTTTGATATGCTACAACCATTTGAAAGAATTTTTTATCGTTTTTTTTATTGTATTTATTTTTTGCAAGAAAAAGAATATGAAATGGCATTTACAGAAATACAAAATTTACAGCGCTCCAAATTAATGACAGAAATTGATTCTTATTTTGGTTTAATTGCAGATTATTTTTATTTATGTATCAAAACATTAAACAACTTTCATCATGTAAATAAATTTCCTCAAAAATCAATCAATGAAATTATTCAACTACAGCAAAAGATTATAGATTCAAATTTACCCATGCTCATAAACTATTCTCCTTATCTTTGGATGCAAGAAAGAATAAATAAATACATCAATTAAAAATCAATATTCAGAAATGATAGATACACAAGAACTAGACCAATTTATAACATTAGCATTGCATGAAGACATTAGAACAGGAGATTATTCTTCATTAGCATCTATAGATACAAATGCAACAGGAAAAGCAAAGTTATTAGTAAAAGACGAAGGAATATTGTGTGGTATAGATGTTGCAAAAGCAATTATACAAAAAGTAGATAGTAATCTAGAAATGGAACAACTTCTCAATGAAGGTGACACAATTAAACATGGTGATATTGCCTTTTATTTACATGGAAATGCCATTGCAATACTATCAGCAGAACGACTAATACTAAACTGCATGCAACGCATGAGTGGCATTGCTACACAAACTAAAAAATATGCAGATGCTATTAAACATACAACATGTAAAGTAATAGACACAAGAAAAACAACACCTAATATGCGTTTTTTAGAAAAGTATGCAGTAACAGTTGGTGGTGGCGCAAACCATAGATTTGGATTGTATGATATGGTAATGCTTAAAGACAATCACATAGATTTTTGTGGCGGAATTACTAAAGCAATACAAAAAACAAAAGATTATTTAGCAGCAAATAATCTGAATCTAAAAATTGAAGTAGAAACACGCAACCTAAAAGATGTAGAAGAAGTATTGCAATGTGGCGGAATCAATAGAATTATGTTAGATAACTATACACCACAACTTTGTATAGAAGCAGTAAAACTAATCAACAATCAATATGAAACAGAAGCAAGTGGTGGCATTACACTAGAAACAATAGCATCATATGCAGAAACTGGCGTAAATTTTATCTCAGTAGGTGCACTTACTCATTCTGTACGCAGCTTAGATTTGAGTTTGAAGGCAACTATAAAATAAAAAAGCATTACCAATATTTGAAATTAGTAATGCTCGAAAGTTTATTATTAAGTAAGATAACTATCTAAATTATTAATGATGATGTCCACCATCACCATGCACATGACCATGTGCTAATTCTTCAGCAGTTGCTGGTCTTACATCAACTACAGAAACTGTAAAGTTTAAATCTTTTCCAGCTAATGGATGATTAAAATCCATGATAACATGCTCATCATTTACATCGCAAACAATACCTTGAAATTGATTGCCTTCATTGTCCATCATTGGTAAAATATTTCCAACTTTAATAGTATTTGTATCTATATTGCCTTGCTCATCTTTAAATGAATCTATAGGAATATTTACTATGTTCTTTTCATCAAACAAACCATAACCATTGGCTGCGCCAATTACAAAAGACACACTATCACCTACTGTTTTGCCCAATAAATTTTGTTCAAACTCTGGCAATAACATTCCTGCACCATGTAAAAACACAAGTGGCTTATCCTGAGATTTGTCAGCAACATTCATTTGTCCATCATGCTCCACTTGAAGCTCGTAGTGCACACTCACTACCATGTCTTTTTGTACTAATAACATAAAATAATTTTTGCAAAGGTAAGAATTTTTACAAATAAAGTATGTGGCACCTAAAAGAAGTATTTTTTTCTTATGTTTGTTTAACAAATGATGCAGTTTAATATCCAATCTATTGAGCATCTAGATGCAGTATCAAATTATATTGTATCTAATATGAAAAATTATAAAACTTTTTGTTTTTTTGGAAACTTAGGTGCTGGGAAAACAACATTGATAAATAATATTTGTCAAAAACTACAAATTACTGATGAAGTATCTTCACCTACATTTTCAATAATTCAAGAATACAAATATGGAAAAGATATTGTTTGTCATATAGATTTGTATAGAGTAAATGCTATAGAAGAAGCAATAGATATTGGCATCGAAGATTATTTATACCATCATATTTGTTTTGTAGAATGGGCAGATAATTTTATAGAATTAATGCCATTACCTTATGTGAATATTCAGATAACACAAATAGATGATAAAAGAATAATTGACATAAATGTTGTAAATTAGTGCTGATATGGAAGCAATTATAGATAAACCTAAAATTGATTATGCTTTATATCCAAAAGAAGTTTTAGCATTATTGAATAATAATCAAAAAAAACTACACCTTGGAATTCCAAAAGATATAACCTACCAAGAAAAAAGAATAAGCCTAACGCCAAATTCTGTTGCAGCCTTAGTGAGCTTAGGTTGTAAAATTTCTATTGAAGCAGACGCAGGCGTAGATTCTTATTTTTCTAACGAAGAATATATAAATGCTGGAGCTGATATATGTTATGACAGAGAAGAAGTGTACAAAGCAAATACTATTATAAAAACTACACCTATTGATGCTACTGAATTAAATCTTTTACAACGCAAACAAACTATAATTTCGCCAATATTTATTCCGTCATTATCAAAAATGATGTTAAAAACATTGATGGAAAAAAATATAACTGCATTAGCATTTGAATATATAAAAAGCGAACAAAACACCTATCCAATAGTGCGTTCTATGGCAGAAATTGCTGGAAACTATGTGATGGTTATTGCAGCAAACTATTTAAGCATTCAGCATGGAAAAGGCGTATTGCTAGGTGGAATTGCAGGACAACCACCAACAAGAATTTTAGTGTTAGGTGCAGGAAAAGTAGCAGAATCTGTTGCTAGATATGCACTTGCACTTGGAGCTACCATTCAAGTATTTGATGATGATATTAATAAATTATCTAGACTACAATATAGCATTGGCTCAAAAATATATACATCAATTATAGATCCAATCAATTTAGCAAAAAACTTAAGCAGAGCAGATGTTGTTATTGGAGCACTACGACCAATAAATGGAAAAACGCCACAAGTTGTGAGCGAAGACATGGTTAAGAATATGAAAAAATCTGCTGTAATTATTGATGTTGCAATAGATAGTGGTGGATGCTTTGAAACTTCTGTCTTGTGCGACCATAACGAACCACATTATGTAAAACATGGCGTAATACATTATGCAGTGCCAAATATTGCAGCAAATGTACCAAGAACAGCAAGTTTTGCACTTAGCAATGTCCTTACACCAATACTTAAAGAAACAGCACAATATTCAAGCATTGAACAACAAATAAAATTTAATGCTGGACTAAGACATGGTGCTTATCTATACAAAGGTGCGTTGTGTAAAGATTTTATTGCTCAAAAATTCGATTTAAAATACACAAACTTAGAGTTTCTCTTAAGTGCAGATTTTTAATAGCATGAAGTGGATAAGCACTTATACTGGATTTTTTAGAAACATTAGATTGTTTCATTTTATATATAATTATATTAATAGAAATAAATTACAACATAATAAACCATTATATAGTAAGAATAATATAAATCAAACAGTATATCATTCAATTTCATCTAAATTATTTAAAGATAGAACTACAAAACTACCTTGGTTAGATTATCCCAATAAAGAAAATGAAATTATAAATCACCCAAAATTTTCTTCATTTTCTAAAGAAATACAAAAAGGCATACTCAATTGGTATAGAAATGGATATATTATTTTAGATAGATATGTTGGAGACGAACTAGTTGCAGAAATCAATCAAGATGTGGAATATTTATTGGAAACTGAAGTGCTGCAATTTAATTATACAAAAAGGAAAATATTTGATGCTTTTAAGTATGCACCAAGCATCAAACAATTAGTACACGACAAAAGTATTACAGATATCTTGTCTTTTATATTAGATAAAGAAGTTTTCCCATTTCAAACAATCAACTTTACAAAAGGTAGCGAGCAAAAACCACATAGTGATTGGCTACACATGAGCACCTTTCCACGTGGATATTTAGTTGGTGTGTGGGTTGCACTTGAAGATATTACCATAGATGCTGGACCAATTGCATATTATCCAAATTCGCATCATCTACCATATTTATCTAACAGTGATATTGGCGCAAAAAATAATATTTTGTTTTTGGATAAAGATGCAAATAACAAATTTGAACATAAAATAGCTCAAGAAATTGTAGCGCATCAACTACAAGCCAAAGTTTTTGAAGCCAAAAAAGGTGATGTGTTGATATGGCATGCAAATTTGATACATGAAGGTATGCCAATTATCAATAATGCATTAAGCAGAAAAAGTATGGTAATACATTATTTTGCCAAAGGTGTTATTTGTTATCATGAAATAAGCGAAAGACCAGCTTTGATTGATGCGAAATAACAAATAGCATTTATTTTACCATAAAATGATTCGCATATTTTTGCTTAAAATTTTGTTTAGTGTCAAACAACCAACGCATAGCCATATTTTTAGGTACAGCAAGTGTATCTACGGTTTGGTAGGTACCAAAAACTCTATCCCAAAAAGCTGTAGTTACACCATGGTTTAATTTTGGATTTCCAAAATGATGGTAGAAATGATGTTTTCTCATTTTTAAACCATAGCCAATTATTGGTTCTTTGGCATGGAAAAGTTTGTGTGCAGACTCATAAATTAAATACATTCCAGCTAAGCCAATAGAAAAAAACAAGGCATTAGAAAATGTAAAAAACACACTCATAATTAACGTTGAAATGCCAAGAAATACAGCTGCTAATACTAGTTTTTTGTGCATAGGCACAAAGTAATCCCATTCAGCATGATGCCTTTTGTGTTCTTGTCTTATAATGTGTTTTGCCTTATTTTGATGTCCTAAAAAACGATGTATAATATATTCTAGAAATGTCCAGAACAATATGCCACATGCGAGAAAAATTATCTTTAGTATCATAAAAATATTTTATCAAATTTAAACATATTTTTATCATTAAGCATTTTTATGTTTCAATTTTTCTTTCTCAGTTTTTAGCCAATCTTCTACAATTTCTTTAGTCAATTCAAGTTGTGCTTCAGATATTATTTTCATAGATTCTTGGTTGTTAGCAATTTCTTGTTCCGTTTTTGCTTTGTCGATATTGGTGTACAACAATAATTTCTGATTTAATTCATGGTTTCTTTGGTTGATGTTTTCTATAGATTTTAGTTGTATATCGTGTTCTATATTTCTAAGCATATCATCATATGGTCCTTTGTTTGAAAATAATTTTGTAAAAATTGGAGCAGTTTCAATACAAATAAATAATAGCGTAATAAACAAACTTGGAAGTTGTGGCAATTGCTGTTGTGCATCAAGTCTTGCCATCAATCCATCATAGTTTTCTATTGTAGGTTGCGTTTTGCTATAAGCATCATCTCTTTTAGATTTTAGTGCAAGAATTTGTTGCTCACGTTCATCAATCAATGGTTGAAACTCAGCTTTTGCAGCATACAGTTCTTTCTCAATTTTATCATATTGCTCTTTTTTCTCTTTATACACTGGACCTTTTCCTAATTTATAAGTACCACTTGTGCCTTCTGCTTCTCCAATAAATGCTTTGTATAAAGTATCTCTTTGTGCTTGTATTTTTTGTAATTCAGCTTTGTAAGCATCTATTTCTTTGCGCAAGCTATCTTGCAATGGCGAATATTGTTCTGTTAATTTCTTTTGTGCATCAATTGCAAATAGTCTTTGTTTTTCTTGTATTTTTTGAGCAATTTCTTTTTCAAATATTTTTAATTCTAATGGTTTTGCAATAACTATAGCAAGAATAAGTGCTAATACAATCCTAGGAATAACCAACTTTATTTCATTCCAAAATTTATCTTCTTTTCTAATCGTTGAAACAATAAATCTATCAATATTAAAGATAACTAAGCCCCAAATTATTCCAAAAACAATAGCGGCATCAGCTCTGTTAAACACAGTGTATAAAGCATAGCCACCAGATATTGAAGCTAGCAATCCAGTAAAGAAAACTGTTGCGCCAATACCTACATATTTATTCTGTTCGGAGTGCGGACATTGCTTTAATATATCTACATTTGCTCCAGAACAAAACCAAAAAAATCTTGTAAAAAGGCTATAATTTTTAGTTTGTTCAATATTATTCTCTTTCATTGCTGTATTTGTTTTTAATATCTTTAATATATTTATTTAATTGTGTGTTGTCTTTGTATTTAATTTCAAGATTATCCAATACTTTATTTTTTGTAGAAATAAAATCAATTTTATTTTCTATAATTTTAATTGGTTCTATTAGATTTGGTTTTGAGTCAGAAATATCTACAACACATTTGCTGATTTCTGGCGTATCTATTTTTGGTATTGTAAGTGGAATATAAAAATTTGGCAGAGCATACGCAGTTTCCATTTCTGGCAATTGAATTTTTGGTGTTGGCACATATATTTTTTCCAAAATAGGCGTAGGAAAAACATGAATATCTATTTTTTGCTCAATAGTATGAATGCCATTATACAATGTTAATACTATTGAGAAGTTTTCTGAATTAAAGAACTTGTGCTTGCCTACACTATTTACAATGCCTAAGCCATCAATCTCAATTCTTTTAGCATTAATGGCTTGCCAACTAAATTCTATACTTTGTCCTTTTACTATTCCAAATTGATGTGGAAAATCTTTGATGGCATGTAGCTCTATTTTTCTCTGATGTGCGACATCTATTGCATAAATTGTATAATCTAAATAAGGCAAATCTTCATCAGCAGCATTATTCAAGTCAGCAGAATGTTCTGTTTTGTTTGATTTTTGATAATACCAAAAGCCAAAAACAATTAGTGCTATTATGATAAAAATTAAATTCAATATTTACTTTCTAAAATCATTACTCAAATGTATAATAGATATTACAAAGCAGATGCCATTATTATTAGAATTTAAGATATTTTAAGTAAAAATTAGGCTTTGATAACATTGTTTATGCTATTGCAATTTTATTTATCTTTGTAAGTAATAAAAAGACTATTAGTAAATAAAAATGAATGAACTTCTAGATTATATTGAGAATAAACAACATGACGAAAAACGCCAAGGCGAAGCATTAAACTTAGATTTGAATCAATCAGAACTAAAGAATAACAAATTTTTCTATATAGAAAGTTATGGTTGCCAAATGAATTTCTCTGATAGCGAAATCGTTGCTTCAATTTTAGCACAACAAGGTTATGGAATTACCACCAATATATTTGATGCAGATTTGGTATTACTAAATACATGCTCTATTCGAGAAAAGGCAGAGCAAACTGTTCGCAATCGCTTAAATTCTATCAATGAAATAAAAGAACAAAAACCAGGCTTGTTAGTTGGTGTTTTAGGTTGTATGGCAGAACGACTAAAGTCTAAATTCTTAGAAGAAGAAAAATTAGTAGATATTGTAGTTGGTCCAGATGCTTACCGTACATTGCCTGAGTTATTAGCAGAAGCAGAAGGTGGACAAAAAGCAGTGAATGTATTATTAAGTAGAGAAGAAACTTACGCAGACATTTCGCCAGTACGTTTAGATAAAAATGGTGTTACTGCATTTATTTCTATCATGCGTGGGTGCGATAATATGTGTTCATTCTGCGTGGTACCTTTTACACGTGGCAGAGAACGAAGTAGAAATCCAGAATCTATTATAGCAGAAGCACACGATTTATTTCAAAAAGGATATAGAGAAGTAACTTTGCTTGGACAAAATGTAGACTCATACAAATGGAAAGGAGAAGATAAAAACGATGACAAAGAAGCTGAAGTGTTACTCAATTTTGCGCAACTTTTAGAGAAAGTGGCATTAGTACATCCAGATTTGCGTGTACGTTTCTCTACATCACATCCAAAAGATATTACAGACGAAGTGTTATATACAATGGCAAAATATGAAAATATATGTAAGTATATACATTTGCCAGTACAAAGTGGAAGTTCATCTTGCTTAGAAAGAATGAACAGAACTTATGACAGAGCATGGTATATCAATAGAGTTGATGCCATCAAACGTATCATTCCAGATTGTGGTATTTCTTCAGATATCATTGCTGGATTTTGTGGTGAAACAGAAGAAGAACATCAAGATACACTTTCAATGATTGATTATGTACAGTATGATATGAGTTATATGTTTTTCTATAGCGAAAGACCAGGTACCTTAGCAGCACGCAAATACAAAGACGATGTAGATTTAGAAACTAAAAAACGTAGACTAAATGAAATCATCACTTTACAAAATCAGCATTCACTACAAAACAATCTAAAAGATTTAGGCAAGACATTTAGAGTATTGATAGAAAAGACATCAAAAAAGAGTGATGATGAGTTATGTGGAAGAAATTCACAAAATAAGATGGTTGTTTTTCCTAGAGAAAATTATCAAATAGGCGAATATGTAAATGTATTGATAGAAAAAAATACTGGCGCTACTTTAATTGGAAAAGTAGTTAGATAAATATGATGAATATTCTGATTAAAAATAATATCGAACAAATTAAATCTATTCTACTGGTGAATAAAGTAGAAAGTGCATATTTATTTGGTAGTATGACTAATGCAAAAATAAAAAACCCAAATGACATAGATTTGTTAATTAGGTTCAACGATAAAATAAATTTTATTGAATACAGTGATAATTATTTTAGAATTATAAATAGTTTACAAGAATTATTAAAAAAAGACGTTGATATTGTTGCAGAAGAAACAATATCAAATAAATATCTGAAACAATCTATTGACGCAGAAAAAATTCAGATTTTATGAATATCAAAGAACTAAAATTACTCGAAGATATTAAAACTTCTATTTCTTCTATTGATGAACATCTCCAACACAAAAGAGATTTTAATTTATATATATCAAACAAGACAATTCGTCGTGCTGTAGAAAGAGAATTAGAAATCATTGGAGAAGCAATTGGAATTCTTTTAAAGTTAAATCCAAATATAAATATTTCATATGCAAGACAAATTGTTGATTTAAGAAATAAAGTCATTCATGCATACGATAATGTAAATAACACAATTATTTGGAAAGTAATAGTTGTAGATTTACCAGTTTTGAAAATTGAAGTTAATAACTTACTACCATAAATATTACCTATTACCTTGAATACACTTTACCTTATTCCTACAACAATTGCTGAAAATAGTACACAGACTATTCCAACATACATTGCAGATGCAATTACAATATGTGAGATATTTGTCGTAGAAAATCTAAAAACTGCAAGAAGATTTATCAAATCAATTGTAAAAGCAAAAAATATAGATAAGTGTATTTTTATTGAGTTAGATAAACATCAGAACTACAAATTTGACGAGCAATTTTTTTATACATTAAAAAATAAAAATATAGGATTGATGAGCGAAGCAGGCACGCCGTGCATCGCAGATCCAGGAAATAAATTTGTGCAACTTGCACACGAATTAAGATGGAAAATTAAACCATTAGTTGGTCCAAGTTCAATTTTATTAGCATTAATGTCAAGTGGATTCAATGGACAGCAATTCTCATTCAATGGTTATTTGCCTATTGATGCAAAAGAAAGAAGAAGTAAAATTTTAGAGTTAGAACGATATGCCAATAAAAATCAAACACAAATTTTTATGGACACACCATATCGAAATCAAAAGATGCTAGAAGAACTCTTGAGCAATTGCAATGTCAATACAAAATTATGCATAGCATGCAATCTTGCAGCCAATGATGAATGGATAAAAACACTAACTATTGCTGAATGGAAGAAGCAAAAAGTAGATGTACAAAAAAAACCATGTATTTTTATTTTAGGAAAATAAGCACATATGATAATTATAGATGATGTATTGATAAGCGATGATGTGTTGGAAAAACAATTTGTTTGTAACATAAGCAAATGCAAAGGTGCATGTTGCATAGAAGGCGATAGTGGTGCGCCAGTAGAAAAAGAAGAAAGAAAAATTTTAAAAAAGATATTTCCAAAAATAAAAAAGTACCTAACGCAAGAAGGCATTGAAGCAATAGAAAAACAAGGTACTTCTGTAGATGAAGAAGATGATGAATATGCATCTTTTGCAACACCTTTAATTAATGGTGGAGCATGTGCTTACATTAACTATGATGAAAATGGAACAGTAGTTTGTGGTATAGAACAAGCATATAGAGATGGTGTAATTGACTATCAAAAGCCAATCAGTTGCCATCTGTATCCAATTCGTTTAAAAAGAATGGACACCATGCTTGCCATGAATTACGACTATTGGGAAATATGTAAAGATGCTTGTACACTTGGAAAAAAATTAAAAGTTCCAGTATATCAATTTCTAAAAGAGCCAATAATTAGAAAGTTTGGCGAAGAATTTTATGAAATCTTAGAGCAAGCTTCTAAAAAATAGTTTATTGCATAGAATGAAAACCAATCGTATTGCCTTCAGTATCTGAAACTAAGCCAATAAAACCATATGCACCAATAGATGTTTTATTGTCTATGATTTTGCCACCAGCTTGTTCTACTCTACTCAATTCTACAGCACAATCTTCTGAGCCAAAATAAACTATTGTGCCCATGCCACTTGGTTTATAACATTCCATTTTTACTAATGCACCAGAAGCACCACCACCATTTTGGTCTGAAGGAAAAGCATACATTTCACCATCAAAACCTTCTGGCGCTGGCATTGCTTCCAATTTTTTTGCTAATACAGTTTCGTAGAAACTTACGGCTCTATTCATGTCATTTACATAAATCTCGAACCAAACTACAGGATTCATCATATTGGTTGTTTTTATAAATAAAAATAATTTTATTTTTTCATTTCTACAATAAATAATCCTCTTATTTGCTTAGAAGTATATCCAGTTGCCTTGTCGTTCGGATAGTATTGATTGATTTTTGATAAAGTATTTTCTTGTATATCTTTTCCTTTAGTACCATGACATTGTAAACACATTTCATTTGTTTCAATACCATAGAATGCAATTACCTTATTTTTCTTTTCTATTACTTTTGGTACAAGCTTTTCATTATTTGCCAACTTTTGTTTTAGTTCTTGTATAAATTCTAATTCTTCTTTATTGGCTTTGTTTTTAGGATTTCTTTCTAAATCTGATACTCTTTTTATACTTGCATTTAATACATTAGACATACTATCTGTAATTGGTAGTGCCTTTATATTACAGAATTCTAATGCACCTGCTGTGCCTTTTGTTTGTATTGCTTGCATTAAATTTTTACCCAATTCTTGTTTTGTTTTCATGGCAAATTCCAATCCCTTTTCTTCCCAGCTTTTTTCAGAAGTGTTATTTGTATTGTCAGCATTCCAATCAAAATTTTTTAAATCTGTCTCAATTAAAAAATCAGCTATTTGTTCAATATCTTCTTCTTTGAAAGTGAGTTTAGGCATCAAACCGTATTTTTTTACGGCTTCTGATAGTTTTGCATTGTCTTTGCTTGGCGCATTCAAAAATGTTTTAATGCTCATCACAAATTCTTCTTTGCTTACACCATCTAAAGTATATGCTTCTTTTATTTCTTCAAATGATGGAGCTATTTTCGCATCATTAGTATGGCAAGATGTACAGTATGTAATGGTTAAATTTTTCCCAGCATGAATCATTGTACTATCAACTACAATATCTTCTATTCGGTAATGTTCAACTGAGTTGCCTTTCTGTTTGCATTGATATGCAACAATCATCAATAATATAAGTATTGATATTGTTTTTATTTTTCTCATTTTAATTGTGTTTTGAAGAAAGACATCATTCTTTCAAATGCTATTTTTCCTTGGCTATTTTTAAAAAATAAATGTGGAATGCCATGTGGTAAAACATACATGTGAGATTCTAATTTTTCGCCAAGTTCTTTCTTCAGTTCTTTTATTCTACTTGCAGGACAAAAAGCATCTAAATACACAAAATGACCTTGTACTTTATTTTGTATTAATGCAGAACATGATTTAGGTATTCCACTTCCAGCTCTTCCAAACGAATGATGAAAGACTACTGGTGCTTTCACTTCTGGTCGAATGGCAGCATGCAGCACAAAGCCACCAGTAAGGCATTGTCCAATTACGCCGATTTCATGTTCATTTACCAAATCATATTCTTTAAAATGATCAAGAATTTCAAAAAACTCATTTAGTGGTGCATTGTCTTTCGCATGGTTATTTCTTATCATTTCATTCATAAAAAATTGCACACAGTACTTTTGCATTGTAGTACCACCACTGTACAAATCTGGAATCAATACATTATAATTACCTTCATTTGATAATATTTCAGCAGACTTTAGATTTACTTTTTGTACGCCAGTTAAATCAGGTAAAAAAATAATGCCAGGTCTTTTTTTGTTCCCAGATGCTTTAAAATAGTAAGCATCTAAGGTTCTGTCCATCAATTTAAATTGTACTTTTTCCATTGTTTGAATAAAACACTAAGATACTTTTTATTTTTTGAATTTTTATTTGAGTATTAATATTCGAGTTGAAAATCTTTGCTTGTTTCGAATTTATAAAACAAACTATCTATTCTTGATGATAAATATACAATATTTTTGTAGCTATGGTTAGTAAATCCTTGCATACAAATATTTGTAATATTATCTTTTTCAAATCTTAAAATATAACTTGGCAATCTATATTTTAAATGAATAGATGTATCTAATTTTTCTTTACATGTTTTTGTGCTTTCATATTTTAATAATTTATCAAAAGTGTTTGCAATTATACCTTTTTAATATTTTTAATAATAGTAGGATTTTCAAAGTCATAAACATATTTATAATATGTGCTATTAGAATCATGTTCTGTTTCAATATAATATTCTGTTCTTTGCATTTCACAACAACTACAATTGAATTCTGAAATATATACCTTATTAATTTTTTCTGATTTAATTAAGGGTTTAATAAAATTGATAACATCGTTTTTTATAAAATTACTTGTATCCTTTAAGTATTTTAATTCATTTAATAAATGTTTTTTTATATTATTTGTATTGGTGTCATCTTTATACATTTCAATAAAATGGTTATAATGAATTTCTTTTGATAAAATTGTTTTATAATAAATAGAATTATCACTTTCTTCATAACTTACCTTAATACTATTATTAATTACCTTATAAAATAAATTGTTACAATCCTTTCTTTCTTTACAAGAATAAATTAACAAAATAAAGAGCATGAGGCAATAATTGTTCATATTATATATATACGAAAATAAGGTAATTTTATGTAATAGATTTTATAAAATCTATTACTGCATTTGCCCATATTTCTGGCTTTTCTAACATTGGATAATGGCCACATTCATCAATTTTTGTATATGTTGAGTTTGGTGTGGCATCGTGCAAAGTTTCTGCAATAGCTTTTACAGCAATTGGGTCTTGTTGTGCCCACAAAAAATGAACAGGGAAATCTACTTCTTTAAAAATTGGAATCCATCTGTTCCAAAATTTCTTTCTTTCATTATTGTATGTTGATACACGATGCAAAACTTCAGTACAAGAATCATGCATCAAAAAATCATATAATAACTCAATTTCTTGTTGCTTAAATTTGTTTTTATCAAACCAAATAGCACGCATATTTTTTACATACATGCTTTTATTCATCATAGCTGCAATATATTTTCCAACTATTTCATGCTTTAATAATTTTTGTATAATTCGTAGTTTTGCCAATTGTATATTCATACTTCCATTGCAAAATGTAAAAGATTGAATCTTTAGCTGGTTGTAGCCTTGTAATTTTCTTACCATGATTTCATTAGCTACAGTAGTGCTATAATCATGTGCAACAATGTGTATGTTTTTTAATTCTAAATGATTCCATAATGCCAATGCAATATCAGCTTGTTCCATTAATGAATAAGCATAATTTTTTGGCTTTTCGGACAGTCCAAAACCAAGATGGTCGTGAAGCACAATATTAAATTTATTTTCAAAAAATGGCAGAACATGAACAAAATCATAACTACACGATGGATAGCCATGCATGATACATATAGTTGGTGCTTGTTCATCAACTATATGCTGAATATAAAAGACATTAAAGTGATTAATCTTAATGTTTTTTCCTTTTGCTCTCCATTCTTCTATTTGCATTAGAATAAAAATAAAAAAAAGCTGCCAATAAATTGACAGCTTAGATAAATAAGATTAGTACTTTTATTAAACTTTGGCAGTTTTTACTGTTTTGATAATTCTTGCAGCAACTTTATATGGATCTGCAGCAGAATTAGGTCTTCTGTCTTCTAACCAGCCTTTCCAGCCTTTCTCTACTGTTCCAATTGGAATGCGAATAGAAGCACCTCTGTCTGAAACACCAAAACTAAATTGGTCTATAGATTGAGTTTCGTGTTTTCCTGTTAATCTCATATCATTATCTGCACCATAAACTTCAATATGTTCTTTTACATAAGGTGCAAATGCATTACAGATTGTTTCATAAGTTTCTTTGCTGCCACAAGTTCTCAATGTTTCGTTAGAGAAGTTAGCATGCATACCTGAACCATTCCAGTCTGCATCAGTACCCAATGGTTTGCAGTGCCAGTTGATTGAATAATCATATTGTTCTGCTGTTCTTTCTAATAAGTAACGAGCAATCCATACTTGGTCACCAGCTTGTTTTGCACCTTTTGCAAATACTTGGAATTCCCATTGTCCTATTGCAACTTCTGCATTGATACCTTCAATGTTTAAGCCTGCATCTATACAATAGTCTAAATGTTCTTCTACGATATCTCTACCTACAGCTTTTCCTGCACCTACAGAACAATAGTATATTCCTTGTGGTTCTGGCGTTCCAGTTGGTGTATATTCGCCCCAGCCAATTGGTTTGTTTGTTTTAGGATTCCAAATAAAATATTCTTGCTCAAAGCCAAACCAAAAATCATTATCATCATCTTCGATAGTTGCTCTTCCGTTGGTTGCGTGTGCTGTTCCATCCGGATTTAATACTTCGCACATTACTAAGTATGCGTTTCTTCTTGCAGGATCTGGACAGATAAATACTGGTTTTAATAAACAGTCTGAAGAACCACCAGGTGCTTGCTCTGTTGAAGAGCCATCAAAACACCAAACTGGACAATCTTCTAATTTTCCAGTAAAATCTCTTTCGACTCTAGTTTTACTTCTTAGGCTTTGAGTTGGTTTGTAGCCGTCTAACCAGATGTACTCTAATTTGAATGCTGTCATATTTTATTTTTTTTAAATGTGAATAATATTTACAATATTTATTAAAACAAAGATAAATACTATCATATTTATAAAAAATAGTTCAACTTTAAGATATAATTAAGTTTGTTTTTTTACATTTTGGTGTAAAATTATTGACTTTTTTATTAAAATATTCTAATTTGTTGTTTGTATATGATAATGTGTATTGTTTTTCTTTAATTCAGTTTCTTAGATTTGGTAATTATTGTGCTTGTTCTAAGATTCTGATAAATAAATTATTGTATGATAGAAAAAATAGTTACATTAGTATAAAATTTAATATCTATGATAATCGTTGTAAATCACAGCATTAATAACCCAGAAAAATTTTGGGCATCTGCGCAAGCAAGTCTTCCACAATTGCCCGAAGGTGGCGTGAAAAGAGTAATACAAGTATTACCCAATAATGACATGACTATATCAACTTGTTTGTGGGAAGCTGATAGTATTGAATTGCTAGACGCTTACTTGAGAGAAAAAGTATTAGATTGGAGCTCAGAAACATATTTTGAGCTTAAAACTGATGCTGCAATGGGTGTTAGCTTGTAGTTGGTTATTTTAATCAATGATATACATAGAACATTTGCTATGTACTCAAATGTTTTGTACCGTGTTTTGAACAATGTCTTCTAGTAGTTTTTCTGCTTGGTGCATTGTATTTATGTTCTCATACACCAATATAAGTATACTGCCATTTTGTTTGAGTGTGCATTTGCGTTTGCCATTTTGAATGTATTGCATAATTTTGCCAAAGCTTTCGCCTTCGTAAAATGCAGATTTTTCATTACTAATGAAATAGCATCTTAGCTTGCCTCCTTTTAAGATTATTTTTTCAAAACCTAATTTTTTAGCCAACCATCGCAATCTTAAACCATCAAATAATTCATTTACTTCTTTAGGTATTTTTCCAAATCTATCTTGCAATTCTTGTGTAAATGTTTTTAGTTCGTGTTCATCTTTTAATTCATCTAACTGTGCGTAGATACGTAGTCTTTCTTCAGTATTTTGAATGTATTCGTTTGGAATCAACATTTCTAAATCTGTGTCTATGCTACAATCGCGAACAAACTCGGTTTGTTGCTCTATTTGTTCTTTAAAAACTTCTTTAAATTCTGTGTGTTTTAATTCATTAATTGCTTCATCTAGTATTTTATGATACATCTCAAAACCAATGTCTGTAATAAATCCACTTTGCTCTCCGCCCAATAAATTTCCTGCACCACGAATATCCATGTCTCTTAATGCAATTTGAAAACCAGAACCTAAATCAGAAAATTCTTCCAATGTTTGTAATCTCTTTTTTGCTTCTGGTGTTAAGGTAGATTTTGGCGCAGAAAGTAAGTAACAAAAAGCTTTTTTATTTCCACGTCCTACTCTTCCACGTAGTTGGTGCAAATCACTCAGTCCAAAATGGTGTGCATTGTTGATGATGATGGTATTAGCATTTGGAATATCTAATCCAGATTCTACAATATTGGTACTTAAGAGCACATCAAAATCACCATTGATAAACTCAAGCATAATATCTTCTAGTTGGTCGCCTTCCAATTGTCCGTGTGCTGATTTTATATTTATATTTGGTAGTAATCTGCGTAATAAGATTTCCATTTCATGCAGATCTTTTACTCTATTGTGTACAAAGAAAACTTGTCCGCCTCTAAAAACTTCGTATTCTATGGCTTCTTTGATAAACTCAACATTGAATGTATGAACTTCTGTTGTAATAGGAATTCTATTTGGTGGTGGCGTCATTATGTTTGACAAATCTCGAGCGCCCATCAAAGAAAATTTTAGTGTACGTGGTATTGGTGTTGCTGTAAGTGTGAGTGTATCTATGTTGCTAGAAAGTTGTCTAAGTTTTTCTTTGGCAGACACGCCAAATTTTTGTTCTTCATCTATAATTAATAATCCTAATTCTTTGAAGTTTATTTTTTTATTGAGTAATGCATGTGTGCCAATTAAGATATCTACTTTGCCTTCTTCAACATTTTTATAAGTTTGTGTTTTTTCTTTTTGTGTTTTAAAGCGATTAATAAAATCAACCGTTACTGGAAAATCTTCTAATCGTTTTGAAAATGTTTTATAATGTTGCCATGCTAAAATTGTAGTAGGTACCAAAATAGCTACTTGCTTGTTGTCGCACACAGCTTTGAATGCTGCACGAACTGCTATCTCAGTTTTCCCAAAACCAACATCACCACATATTAGTCTATCCATTGGATGTGGTTTTTCCATGTCTTGTTTTATATCTAATGTAGCTTTTAGTTGGTCTGGCGTATCTTCATAAATAAAACTTGCTTCCAATTCATCTTGTAAGTAAGTGTCTGGTTTATATGCAAATCCTTCTTGTACCTTTCTTTTAGCATACAATGCTATTAATTCTTTTGCAATGTCTTTTACTTTCGCTTTGGTCTTTTGTTTTATGGTGTTCCACACATTAGTACCTAGCTTGTGTATTTTTGGTATTGCACCTTCTTTGCCTGTATATTTGGTTATTTTATGTAATGAGTTGATATTGACATACAACAAGTCATTGTCTTTGTATATAATACGAACCATTTCTTGCTCTACACCATTTGTATTGATGATTTGCAAGCCAGAGAATTTTCCAATTCCATGGTCTACGTGTACTACATAATCACCTGGATTCAAATCTTTCAACTGTCTAATATTGATAGCTTTATTTTTTGAGTAGCCTTGTTTTGTTTTGTATTTATGGTATCGTTCAAAAATTTGGTGATCTGTATAGCAAACAATTTTTAGTGCTCTATCTACAAATCCATTGCTGAGTGAAATATTAATTGGATTAAAATGTATGGTTGCATTTTTATCATTAAAAATATGCTCAAAACGTTCTAACTGTTTGGCATTGTCTGCAAAAATATAGTTCTGAATAGATTCTTCTTGGTTGAGTTGTAGATCTTTGATTAATAAATCAAAATTTCTATTGAATGATGGTTGTGGTAGTTGGTTGTAATCTATTGTGTGCCATTCGTTGTTGCTCTTATTAAGAAAGTGTTGTTGTTCTGCATATAAGGCAATAACTTGTTTGCTTTGTATATAATCAAACAAATCATTTGGTTGTATAAAAAGTTGTTGCAGTGTTTTATCTTTGAATAAGTGCTCCTTTATTTTATTATTTTCTTTAATTTTAAGGTATTCATCTAATACTCTATCAAAATATTTTTGTGTTGCATCAGAAAAATAAGCAGTGTCATTAATCCAAACAATTGTATTTTCTGGTAGGTATTCAAAGATACTTGCATGTTGTTCTTCAACAAAATGTGTTTGTACATTAGGAATAATCGTAAGTTCTGAAATCTTTCTAATAGAAATCTGAGTCTCAACATCAAAAATACGCATACTTTCTACTTCATCATCAAAGAGCTCTATTCTATATGGTTGTTCGTTGCCAAAAGAAAATACATCTATAATGCCACCACGAATAGAAAACTCTCCTGGTTCGTATACAAAATCTGTACGCTCGAAACCGTATTCTAGCAATACATCTAAAATAAAATCTACATTTACTTTTTCACCAACTTTAATAAATAAAGTATTTTCTTGTAGTTTTTTAGCATGTACAATTTTTTCTAAAATTGCTTCTGGGTAGGTAATTATTATTTCACCTTGATTCTTATGTAATAATAATGCATTGAGCGTTTGAGCACGTAGTAAAATATTGTTGTTGTGTAATTCTTCAAAAGAATTTATTTTTTTATAAGATGAAGGAAGAAATAAAATCTGCTTTTTATCTAAAATTTGTTGTATATCATTTTGTAGATACAATGCATCTTCATTGGTATTAGCAATAAAAACATGTGTAAAATCTTTCTTTTGGAACAAAGCACTTATAACGAAAGCTGGCGCCGAGCCAATACATCGTTTCAACAAAATAGGTTTTTGTCCAGTTATATTTTCTATGATATCAGCCGTTCGTTCATCATCTCGATACAGCTGCAGAAGTGTCTGCAAATTCATGCACTGCGAAGATAATAATTATCATCTTTACTAAAGAAACTAAATAAGACAGTTACAATTTTTTAATTTCTCTGTCATTTTGTCCTTATTTAACAATAGTTTAGTTAATTGTACTATTGGCATTTATTTTGTATATTTGATAGTAAAAATTAAAACATGTCAGGATTATATTTATAGTAACTATATATCAAATTACACAAAACATTTAAAAAATATCTTTTCGTCTATTTTTCAAGTTGAGTAATTTGATTATATTCTTCTATTTCTTTGTTATTAATATATAGTTGTGCAATGTATTGCTCATTAAATTTCTGTATATTTATTTAATTTTACTTGCAGATTATAAATTGTACCTACCGTGTCAATATATTTATCTTTTGGCTCAATAAAATATAAATTATCAGTTGCTAATGCTCCTGAAATAATATATAATTCTTTTATGTGTTTTCTGATAAGTTTTTAGATAGATTTTTTTTAGGTAAGTGTTGTAAATACTTTTAATATGAAATGATAATCACCATACATAAATTCAAATGTATTAAATGTTCTTTTTATAGTATTTAATTCTTTTCTATAACCAAATTGATTAAATTCAGTTTTTGTAAAACCTTTTTCAAAAGAATCTAATAATTTATTAATTTCATTTTTTTATGATTTCAAGTCCATACATTTACTCTTTTCTCTAAGGTAAGAATTTACAATATGATTTCTTTTTTTCTTGTATTTTTTTTGTTTATACATTATTTTTAGGTAGTTTTGTATTTAATAATCCAACCAAAATATTATTAAAATTCTTTGAGTTTGGCAGTTTTCTTTTTTTCACTTTTCTTTCAAATTCAGTTACATTTTTAGATTTAAGCATTTTTTTAACGATGTTTAAAGTCTTATTATACAAGATTGTATGTTGATTTAATAATTGCAAATTATAAGCAGGAAAACCTTTATTAAATATTTTAATAGCACCTTCTGAATCTTTAATTTGACTATAAATATAATCTATAACAATACTTTGCAGATTAGAATTTGGATAAAGCCTATAGGTTTCTTTTAAAAATGTGTTATATAATTCTTCAATCTCCATTTACTTATTAATTAGTGTTTTGTATGTTAAACGTTTGTTATTAGTTGTCTGTAAAAATATATTAAAGTTTTCATCTATTGTATTTTCTCTGTGATTGTATCTAAAACTAAATTCGTCTACATATTTTTGTAAGTGTGTTCTACTTGTAAAATGATATATGCCTATAATACCTCGTTTAAATAAAGACCAAAAACCCTCAATTGTATTTGTGTAGCAATCTTCTTTAACAAATTCTTTATTACTATGATTAACTATTTTATGCTTATAAAATTTATTTAATCCATTATAAGCCCACCATTCATCACTCATTATTGTTGAACCTTGTTCTACATTATTTAGTATCACAGGTTGTATTGTTTTAGCTTTTGTATCTTCTACAACAAAACATTTAATACATCTATTATCTCTGTTTAAAATACCTAATACGGGTGTTTTATCAATAAATGCTCTACCTTGACTATTAACTACTTTTTTATGAGGGTGTCTGTTTTTATTTTTGCCACCAACAAAAGTCTCATCTACTTCAACAGTACCATTAATAAAATTTATGAAATTATTTTGATTCATTGCATATCGTAATCTATGTAAAACAAACCAACTAGCTTTTTGAGTGATGTCTAAATCTTTTGATAATTGTATTGACGAAATACCTTTTTTATGAGATGTAAAAATATAGATTGCCAAGAACCATTGTTGCAAACTGATTTTCGTTCCTTCAAAAATCGTATTTGTTCTAACATTAAAATACTTGTTTGTATTTCTGCATTTATAGCGATTGTTTTTACATTTATAAACTGATGAATTGGAGTCAAATGGCGAAACAACTTTGCTATTCCATCTAATTGTTTCTAAGTGTGTAATACAATCTTGTTCTGTGGGAAATGTTTTTATTAAATCTACAATACTTTTAAACGATTTTAGCTCTAACATTCTGTTCATTATCTAATTTATTTCTTTAAGTTAATTTATATTCTTTAATTAATTATAAATAAAATGTTATATATAAATTAACTTTTCCGTTTATAATCTTTCAGATTATAAATAGGTATGTTTTGAAAAAATATGCAGATATTTGTAAAAAATAATACAATGGCATTAAGTAGAGAAAATAAAGCTGTGTTTTTAGATATGAGTAAAGATTTAATTCTCAACCTAACTGAAAAAATTAAATAATAGATTCGGAGATTTGCAAATAGATTCTTCTAAATTAGAGCGAGATAATATACTTGCAGAATGTGATGAAATAATTCAACAATTAAGTAAAAGAATAGCACAGCATAAGAATAAAAAATCATCTACCTAAAATATCTTTAATCAAATTATTTTTTGATAGTTTAGATTGATGCTGTAATCGCTTTAATATAATTTCAACAAAGTCTATTATTGCATTATAAGAATGCCCTTCAAACCTTATCGCAATAAAATCATCTGCTAAATCTTCAAACATTTTAATTTCTTTTCTATTTAATTTTTTTTTTAGAATAATTCATACTTTTAAATAGTATGAATTATTTTTAAAAACAAACTGTTACAAAGGTATTTGTTTATTTTTTACAACATAGTTATAGTAGATGTAATTGCCACGAAATCCAAAAATAAACCAATATATAATAAATCCTAAACCGCCTGTAAAAATACCTATACCTAAAGAAACAATAGCTGATAACCAAAGCCCTTTTATCAAGCTCCAAAATGAGCCAAAAAAGAATGCTGTCCAATTAAATTTACCTTTATATTGTTCATTAGATTCATGTATTTTTTTAAATTCTTCAATATAATAATCAGACAATCCTAAAAATTTATCTTCAATATTACTAGATAAATTTGGTTGATTAGATGTTATATTAGATACTTGCTGATTAACACCACAGCTTGGGCAAAATGTAGAACTATCTACTATTTCTTTACCACAGTTTTTGCAATACATATTATTTATTTATTTAGCAAAAGTATTTATAGTTGTTTCATTGTAGAAATCATATTTATTATTTCCTATGTAAGTGTATATATAATCTCCAACATACTCTGAATTAGTATATGTAAACTGACTTAAATTAACTCCGTTACCTCTAACAATATGGTCAAGTGAAACATATATAACATTTCCTATTACATTATATTTATAAACAACTTCAGTAGGTGTATTACTAAATGTCATTATGCCTGTTGAGTCATTTTCTTGTGGTTCAAATTTTATGTATGAACGAAATCTAGATTCAATATTTGTAAATGTTTGATTTTTAATTTTAGTGCTAACTGTTGTAGGCTCATTATTTTGTTCCTCATTTGTTGTGTTATTATTTTTGCATCCTGAGATTAGTATTACAATGCTTAATAAGTAGATTAATTTTTTCATTTTTATTTAATTTTTTACAAAGTTTTAAAAATATTATTACATGACGATGCTTTTTTATAACAAATTTTGTAGTTTAGTAACAAATATAGTAACCAAATGAAAATAGGAAATAAAATAAAAAAGATTCGAGAACTTAAAAATTATACCCAAGAATACATGGCTAACGAACTCTCTATGTCTATAAGCAATTATTCTAAAATTGAACGTGATGAGATCTCTATAACATTAGATAGGTTAGATGAAATTGCACAAATACTCAAAATGAAATTTCAAGATATACTTGCTTTCGATGAAAAAAATGTTTTTAATTTTATTAATAGCCCTAATTCACAAGGTTATATCAATAACTTGTATGCAAACAATAACAATGTTGATAATATTTTAAATGAAATTTTTACAAGATTAAATAATATAGAAAAGAAACTAAAATAAATAAAATGAAAGATTATTTTAATGTAAGAGACGAAAGTGATAAATTAAATGTAATTTTTAAAAAATACATTGTTAGTATCGAATATGTTAATGAAAGTAATTGCATTATTTATCTTAGTAATGATATTAAACCCAAGATATATGTAAAAGGTTATGATTTAGAAAAAATTATGAATCTTATTGAACATGACAAATTGCTTTAGTATCACAATATTTCTTTAATGTTTCAAGTATTATTTTAACTTCATAAACAGTTGCACCATCTAACATTGCCCAAATTTCATCAACTATTTTTGTTGGCGAAATTTCATTACCATTTGAATCTAATTTTATGTATTTCATTTACTATTTTACATTTTAAATAGTATTTTTAAAACTTATTTAATATCAATTACTTATTCTATATTAGATTTTGTGTAATTTAGTATATAGTTACTATATTTATTAATGTTAGTGCTTTTTGGCGTAAGCTGGTTAGTAAGTTATATGCTAAAAAGCAGATTTCAAAAATATTCTCAGATGAGAATAAATCTTACTGGAAAAGAAGTAGCTGAACAAATGCTACATCAATATGGAATTAATGATGTAAAAGTTGTGTCTGTGCCTGGTGCATTGACTGACCATTACAATCCAGCAGATAAAACGGTAAACTTAAGTGATTGGGTATATGCACAACCAACGGTTGCAGCAGCAGCAGTAGCAGCACACGAGTGTGGACACGCAGTGCAACATGCAACAGCTTACAATTGGCTAACAATGCGTTCTAAACTTGTGCCAATTGTTAGTGTATCATCACGATACATGCAATGGGTAATTTTAGCTGGCTTAGGTATATTAGCTGCTACAAATAATCCATACGTACTAATGGGTGGAATTGCATTGTTTTCATTAACTACATTGTTTTCATTCATTACACTGCCAGTAGAGTTTGATGCTTCTGCAAGAGCTTTGCAGTGGATAGACCAAGCAAATATCATGCAACCTAACCAATTAGATAGTGCAAAAGATGCATTAAAATGGGCAGCAATGACCTATGTAGTTGCAGCATTAAGTTCACTAGTTACCTTGTTATATTATATTTCTTTACTTACAGGAAGAAGTAGAGATTAATAATTTAAAAAATAAAAGTGTTATTAGCCATCTCGTATTGAGGTGGCTATTTTATTTATGTTGGGAATAAAATTTGGAGTTAAAGAAGAATTGTTTTACTTATGTTGTACCTAAAAATAAAAATGCCCAGCAACTAACGAGTTAACTGGGCGGAGGTTTTGGCACCTGTGATCCCGCTGGGATTCGAACCCAGGACCCATACATTAAAAGTGTATTGCTCTACCAGCTGAGCTACGGAATCCTAACAATTATTTTACTAATTGTCAAAAGTGAACGCAAAGATAAGAAATTTATTTTAATCTTACAAACAAAAATATTTGCTAATATTTATTTAAACTTAATCCCTTTTACTTCTATTGCGTACCATTCATCAGATGTATGTGTAGTGTCTGATAATGTTGCATCTACAAGTACAACTACTTTCTTTTCTGCGCTTGTATTAGGCATTCTAAATTGCTTGTCTTTTATTCTTAGAATAATTTCATTCTTACTTTTGTCTTGAATCATAAACCAACAACCTTCGCTTAAGCAAGTTTTGTATATTGTTCCTGCTATTTGTGCATCCTTTATTTCGTGATTAGTTTGCAAATTTGCTATTAAATCATCTATTGAAATAATATTTTTTTCTTCAAAATTTTCGCCTAATTGACTTGGAGTGAGTTGACATGATGCTATCAAAGTCATCAAGCCAAATAATATAAATAATTTTTGTGCCATGTAATTTTATTGAATTGAGTCTTTACGAATCATTTTTCCTTGCTCAAATATAAATGTATATAAGTGTTTTCCTGTGATTGAGTCATAATTTTTAATAGCACCATCAAATACATCCAACCCATCTAAGATTTCTATTTTATTACCATCAATAATTATTTTTCCATTGCGAGCGTATTCCTTATAATTTCCATCTATTCTACCTTCTGTTGTTGTAAAAGACTCTTTTACTTGATTTTTAGGTTCTTCAAAATAGTTTTTCCAGACACCAACTACCTTATTGTCTTTGTACTGTCCAGTTTGTTTTTTGCCACTATTTTCAAAAAATGATTCATACAATCCATCCATAATATCTTCATGATAATTTTCTACAATCATTATTTGTCCGTTCTCAAAAAACAAAGTTCTTTTCCCATCTAATTTTCCATTAACATAGGTAGATGTTTCAAGCAGTTTTCCATTGTCATAAAATGCCTCATATTTTCCATGCTTAATTTGCATAGCTTTTTTTAATACAGAATATTTTTTTAAGATATTACCATTTATATCTTTTTCAGTTACAATTTTTGTCTTGCATGATGTGAATACAAGCACAACAAGCACAAAAAAGTATACATATACATTAGATTTCATAAGCATTTAATTTATAATACCTAAAACGTTTAGATAATTATTTTATTTTTGTACAAATTTCGGAAATAATATGGAACAATTACAACAAATTATTAAAAATGCTTGGAATGATAGAAGTCTACTACAAGATAATACAACTTTGGAAGCTATACGTGAAGTAATCGAATTGTTAGACAAAGGAACAGTACGTGTTGCAGAGCCAGTGGCAGATGGTTGGAAAGTAAACGACTGGATTAAGAAAGCAGTAATATTATATTTTCCTACTCAAAAAATGGAAACGATAGAAGTTGGTCCTTTCGAATTTTATGATAAAATTCCTTTGAAAAGAAATTACGAGCAATTAGGCGTAAGAGTAGTACCACATGCCATTGCAAGAAAAGGCGCATTTATACAAAGAGGTGTGGTGATGATGCCAAGTTATGTAAATATTGGTGCTTATGTAGATAGTGGAACAATGGTAGATACTTGGGCAACTGTTGGTAGTTGTGCTCAAATTGGCAAGAATGTACATTTAAGTGGAGGCGTTGGTATTGGTGGTGTATTAGAGCCAGTGCAAGCAGCACCAGTTATTATCGAAGATGATTGTTTCGTTGGTTCTAGATGTATAGTAGTTGAAGGTGTACACTTAGAAAAAGAAGTTGTATTGGGTGCAAATGTTGTACTTACTATGAGTACAAAAATTATTGATGTATCAGGTGCTGAGCCAAAAGAATACAGAGGCATTGTACCAGCACGTAGTGTAGTAATACCAGGAAGTATTCCAAAAGAGTTTCCAGCTGGAACATATCAAGTGCCTTGTGCATTAATTATTGGAAAGAGAAAAGAAAGTACAGATACTAAAACATCATTAAATGATGCATTGAGAGATTTTAGCGTTTCGGTGTAATTTTTACAATTTTTCAGATAAAAGCAAAATGGATAAAGCTAACCAAATATCCAATGCAACAAAAAAATAATACAATTAATAATTAATATAGACACAAAGCTACCTATATTTGGTAGCTTTTTTTTATGAAGATAGGATATGATGCAAAACGACTATATGCTAACTCAACTGGATTGGGAACATATAGCCGTACATTAATTAATAGATTAATGCAATACTATCCAAAAGATGAGTATACATTATTTGTGCATCAGAAACATTATCAATCAACATTATACAAATACGCTGAATATACAGAAAAAACAATTGTTTCAGATTACTTTAATGATAAAATTTGGAGAAGAAAAGCAATTGCTGAAGATGTTGTCAATCAATCAATAGACATATTTCATGGATTGAGTAATGAGTTGCCAGAGTTGCCCAATAATATTAAAAAAATTGTTACGGTACACGATGTAATTTATAAAAAACTACCAAAGACTTTTTCTTATTTTGATAGAAAATTATATCATTATAAAACAAAAAAAGCACTCGAACAGGCTGATGCTATTGTTGCTGTAAGCCAGCAAACAAAAGCTGATATAATAGAATCATACAATACAGCAGAAGATAAAACACATGTTATATATCCAACTTGGAATAAAGAATATGAGCATGAGTGTGGACATGCACTAAAAGAAGAATTTTTAGAGAAATGTAGACTGCCAAGAGATTTTATGCTATTTGTTGGAAGCATCAGCAAACGCAAAAATTTTATACATACGCTAAAAGCATTTTTGTTGCCAGAAAATATAGACAAAAATTTAGTTGTAATTACACAAGGTGGCGATGAATATAAGAAAGCACAATCTTTTATCTACGAAAATGGGTTGGAGAATAGAATTTATTTTCTAAAAAATATACTCTGGTACGAGCTTCCAATTATCTATCACTTATCACAAGGATTGATATATGTAAGTTTGTACGAAGGTTTTGGATTACCAATTTTAGAAGCATTAGTATGTGGCAAACCAGTAATTTCTAGTAAAATTTCTTCTATGCCAGAAGTGGGTGGTGATGCATGTATATTTGTAGATCCAACAAATGTAGAAGAACTTGGAGCCATAAATTTTATTTATTATAATATTACATTAGCAGAAGAAATAAAATTTAAAACAGTGCAACAGATTCAAAAATTTAATCCAGAAATCAGTAGCAAGCAATTACACGATTTATACAAAAGTTTGATATAATAAATTTTCAACTTACACAGTTCGTGAAATACTACCATCTATTTTCTGATAATAATTACAGCAGGCGATTTTATATCATTTTCCAAAACCAATTCTTCAATGTTTCCAAGTGTACCAACCACAGATTTTTCTTCTGGCAAACTTCCATTTTGTATAATAGAAATCCAAGTATCATTGCTTCTGTGCTGTTTGAAGATAGAGACAATATTACTCAGTTGGTTCATGCCCATCAAAACAATAACAGTA
Organism: Sphingobacteriales bacterium; assembly: GCA_016699615.1. NCBI lineage: Bacteria > Pseudomonadati > Bacteroidota > Sphingobacteriia > Sphingobacteriales > Sphingobacteriales bacterium. The sequence goes on from CP064984.1 coordinate 1,495,446, forward strand.
GCACTTGTTTGTGCAGCAATATGTATATCATCAGATAGCGCACATTTTGCCTTGGTTCCAGTTACTATCCAAATACTTTCATTTTCTGCTCTTTGAGTTAATGGTATTTGATGTAAAGTAGGAATACCAATAGCAGAAGAAATGCCAGGCACTACTTGAATATTTGTATTTGGCATATGTTGTTGAACAAACTCAATTTCCTCTTGTGCTCTTCCAAAAATAAAAGGATCACCACCTTTTAATCGAACAATAGTATTGTATTTTTTTAAACTATCTACTATTAATTGATTTATTTCATCTTGCGATGCATAGTGTTTGCCAGCACGTTTGCCAACATATATTTTCTCTGCATTTTTTGCATGTTCCAATGTTTCCACATTAACTAATGCATCATATAATACAACATCAGCAATTTCTAATATTTTTATTGCTTTTAGAGTAATCAATTCTGGGTCGCCTGGTCCAGCTCCTACTAAGATAAATTGCTTCTGATGCATTGATACAAAAGTATGAGAAATTTACTTCTTCTGAACTGTTTTTCTTGCTACTTTATCATTATATCTTGCTTCAATAATATATTGTGCAACATGCAACATGGATAAATCTAATGGAATTAAATTATAACCTTGAATTGCATTGTAATCAAGATTTACAAGTTCTTGTCCAAGATAGTTGTACACTTTAATTTGTAATGCATTTGCCTCAGGCATCATCACACCAAGATTAGCTTGTCCAGAAGTTGGATTTGGATATAAAGCTAAAATATCAAAATCACCAATAGTAAAGTCTTCACAAGATGAGTTGTTAGAAATATTGTTTTCTGTTGCATTAAAATTCACAGATTCTATATTTGCACAAATTACAGGAATATTTGATGTGCCGTTATATCTCAATTCACTAACGAATGTATAGTTTAATGTTTGATTTGGTAGTAATACACCATTCCATATTTCACGTATTAGTGTACCATTGCCTAGTCTAATAGTTAATTCTAAATTATAGATTGGAATATTACTATTATTTTTTATACCTAATAAAGCTCTGTAATAGTCTTCATCTTGTGTAATTGCAAGATTAAGCAGTTCAACATCGATATTTGCAACATCAACTAAAATATATTTTGTAACTGTATTAGTACAACCAAGAAAATTGGTTGCAGACAATTGTATTGGATAATTTCCAACTGAATTATAATTATGAATTGGTGGATAAGGACCATTAAAAATGGCACTTCCGTCGCCAAAGTTCCAAGAGAATGTAGAGCCAGATGGAGATATATTATTAAAACTTACATCAAGTGGCGGTAGTCCATTCGTAGGCGAAAAGTTAAAATCTACAACAGGTGGCTCTGTTACAGTTACACTTTTTACTTTTATTGCAGAGCAACCTTTGTTTGTTGATGCATTTAACTGTACAGTATAGTTTCCTTGTTCAGTAAATGTAAAAGAAGGATTCTGTTGATTAGATGTGCCGATTCCACCAAACAACCATGTCCAATTGCTCATATAAGTATTGCCAGAAACAGTAGACACATCTGTAAATTGTATGGCTTGTCCAATACATTTATTATTTGATATGTCAAAATCCACAACAGGTTGCTTATAAATATTAATTTTTTTAGCTATTGTATCAACACATTGGTTATTTGCACGAACAGCTAGACGCACAGTATAATTTCCATTTGTTGTATAGGTGTGACTTGTATTGTTTAAGAAATTATCTTGGGCACCATCACCAAAAAACCAATTGAAAGCAGTAATTGATAATGGAAAAGGAGCAGAAGAAGTATTGTTGAATGTGATGATAGAATTTGTACATGCAATACTATCTGATGTGAAGCTTGCGGTAGGTGATATATTTACACCTAAAGGTTTAGTTAAAGTATCAAAACACCCATTCGTATTTGTTGCCTTAAGATGCACATAATATAGATTTGCAGACGGAAATTCAAAAAGTGGATTTTTTTGAGTTGATGTACCCATGTTATTAAAGTTCCAATTCCAAAGTTGTATAGAGTCTGAGTTTGGAATAGAAAAATCTCTAAATTGAGTTGGATTACCAGCACAAGCCAAAAGGTTGTCAAATAAAGCACGAGGTTTTCTGTTGAGTGTAATAGTCTTAGTAACTTTGTCAAAACATCCTACATTAGTTGTTGCTTTTAGCGTAATTGATTTTGCACCACTGCTTTGAAATGTTTTTTCAGGGTTTTGTTCAGTAGATCCTGTTGTATCACTAAAATTCCATTCCCAAGTAGAAATAGAATTTCCAAATGGAGGGAAAGATGCATCATATAATTGTACGTTCTGTTTTTCACACAATATATCACCAATCTCAAAATCTACAATAGGCTTCTCACCAACAATGTTAATGTTGAATGTGTCTCTGTATTCACAACCAACATAAGATTTAGCATACACACTAACTTCTTCATTTTGTGTAATTGTATATGAATTAGTAGTAGAATTATTAGACCAAAGTATAGATTCAATGCCTGTATTATTTACTACATTTATTTCTTCAAGACGACAGCCATTTAGTGTGTTATTTGAAGGGATATTGCTAAGTAATAATTTATCAAAAAGCACAGTAATTGTATCTTTTACTACCTTATTATTGATGTCTGTTAGTGATACAACATATGTTCCTTCACTATTAATTACAATTGAGTCAGAAGTTGAGCCATTTGACCATAGTTTATTTAAAATACTATTTGAATTAAGATGAATTGTGATTGAATTTCCATCACAAATATATAGTGTATCATTATTTAATCTATTGTATGGATAAACTTGGATTTCATCAGTGCTAGTTCGTCCAAACACATCTGTTGTAGTAACAGAATAAGTACCACAATTTTGAACATTAATTGTTTGAGTAGTATCGCCAGTAGACCAAAGATATTTTATAAATCTATTTGATGCATCAATAGTATAATTGTTAGAGAAAGTAGAACCAAAAATAATATCAGATCCTAAATTTACTGGTGGAGCATATTTGGTATATAGGTAATTGTGAAATAATGTAATTTCATTTTCAGACAGTTCTTTATTAAAGACTATGATTTCTGCTACTTTCCCTTGAAAAGATGTTACATCAGAGAAGTCTACCCTTGAACCAATATTTGAATATCTGAAGGTATCAGTAATGCTTCCATTGATAGGTTTGTTTTTATTATTAATTAATATTCTATTTTTAGATATTGTATTTATTGAAAAAATAGTGTCGATATATAGCTTATCACAATATTCAAATTCTGGAGAGTTTGAATTATTCATAGATAGAACGCCCAGTCCGCGTAATGGACTATCGTATTCAACAAAGAAACCATTTGAGTTCTCACCTAATAGTACTTGACTTTGTGAACTATTATTGTTTAAGAATTGATATAATGCAATTATAGTGAAGTTATTTAGCGCAACCCTTTTATTCAATATTAAATTACTTCTTGTGGTCTGTGGTCTAAAATATACAGTGCTGTTATTATTTATGAATCTCTCATTACTAGAGACAATAGGTCTATTATTTACAGTATTCTGTATTCCAAATTTATTAATATTGTTTAGATAGTCTCCCCATCTAGATACTCTTCCTGCGTTTATGGTAATGTTGCTGTCTGAGGCAAACCAATTCTCAATAAAAATGTTATAAGAAAACTTATCTAATGCTAACAAGGTAGAAGTTATCCAAGTCTTACTACAAATAGGCTTTACTCTTATAAAATATAAACCATACTCTGGTAGCTGAATAACTGCATTATTGTTATCAACTTTACTCTGATAAATAAATTCATTAAAATCTTGTTCTAAAGAAACTTCGATATTATAATCATCGCAAATGTTATACTTTGGCCAACTAATATTAACTGTCTTGTCAATTGTCGTATAGCTATTATTATATAATAAATGAAGATCAAAATTATTTGATTTTACCAATAAATAACATAAGGCTGAAAAAAAGAATAGCAATAAAGGTCTGTTCATATCTCCATTTTGTTTTTTTGTTACCTCTAATTTAGTCTTTTTTAAAATCAATTGCAAAAAAAAACCTATATTTGTGTTAATAAGATGTCAAAAGAAATAAGCAGTAACACTTGGGAAATTATTATTTCATCCAAGAGAGGATTATTTGAAATTAATTTCACACAACTATTTCAGTATAGTGATTTGTTAAAAATGTTTCTAATAAGAGATATAGCTGTTAATTATAAACAAACAGTACTTGGTCCTCTGTGGTTTATTGCCCAACCAATAATGACAACAATCATTTATGTTTTTGTATTTGGCAATATAGCTAATCTTTCTACTGATGGAATCCCTAAGCCTCTATTCTATTTATGTGGAATAATTATTTGGAATTACTTCTCAGATTGTTTTATTAGAACATCAGATACCTTTTCTCAGAATGCTGATATATATGGAAAGGTATATTTCCCTAGATTAATATCTCCTATATCTGTAGTAATATCAAATACACTTAAATTTTTCATTCAGTTATTATTATTTATAACAATATACATGTATTTAATATTATCTAATGATTATAATCTACAAATACA